>DATABU010000320.1:0-4699 GCA_036259415.1 Longimicrobiaceae bacterium | reverse complement strand
TCACGCGGACCAGTGGGCCACGAGCGCGAGCGCCACGCCGGTCGCGTAGGGGATCAGCACCCAGGCCGCGGCGCGGAGCAGCCGGCCGCGGTGGCGGAGGGGGCCGTTGGCGGCCACGTACGCCAGCACCAGCGAGGAAGGCCAGGCGATCGTAATCAGCAGCGCGGCGGGCCAGGCGCCGTCGCCCAGGTCCTCGTAGCCGGCGCCCATGAGCAGGCGCACCCAGGGGGCGGAGAGCTCGTACACCACGGCGCCGGGGATCCCCATCAGCGGGACCACGCCCAGCACGGCGACGGCGGCGGCGACCCCGGTGGCGACCAGCGCGCCGCGGCGGCGCTCGCGGCCGGCGTCGCTGCGCAGGAAGGCCGCCAGCGCGGCGAGCGCCAGGGCGACGGGAACGAGGACGGCCCACATGGCGGGACGGGGGGCGGACCGTCAGGCCGGCGGCGGCGCCGCACGGTAGCCCAGCGCGCGGGCCAGCGGCGCCAGCGCCCCGAACACCACGCGCTGCACGGCGGCGGGGGGCTTCGTCAGACGGATCTCCTCCCGGAAGGCGGGGACCAGCACGGCGAGCTGGAGGAGCCCGGGGACGCCGCGGGCGTCGGTGCGCCCCGCCCTCGCCAGCGCGAAGAACGTCTCGAAGAAGCGCTCGGTCCCCAGCGCCGGGCGCGTCTCCCAGCGGACCCGCGCCTCCCCCGGGCCGGGGTTCCACATGGCGTGCGGCGTGCCTGGGGGCACCATCACCGCCTCTCCGGCCGCCAGCGTCCGCACCCCGTCGGGGAGGCGCACCCGCAGCGTGCCGGCGAGCACCTCGAAGCGCTCCTCCTGGCGGGGGTGCAGGTGCTCCGGGGGCTCGGTCCCGTCCGGCACGTAGGCGGCCTCCATCTCCAGGAGCTCGCCCCGGGTCTCCTCCGCGGAGCGGAGGATCCGCAGGCGCATGCCGGTCACGGGATTGTGGAGCTCGTCGCCGGAGCGGGCCATCGGGAGCCCATGGGCAGGGGGTGGGGACGGTTGCCGCCCTCACGGTACGCGCGGTGCACACCGGCGGCAAGGGGGGAGTTCGGTCTATGGGCGGGACGGCTGCTGCCGGCGGGAGGCGAGCCGCGAGAGCGGGGTGCCGGGGGTCCGCATGCTTCCATCGTGCGGGTGGACTGCGGGGAGGCGTGCGCCTCCGCGGGTTGCGCTGCATACCCGCGCCCCGCGAGCCGGGTCCGCCGCGCGGCGCCCCGGTCAGTCCGGCGGGAGCTTGCCGGTGCCCGCGCAGACGACGGCCTGCAGACCGCCGCCGATGGGCTGGAACGAGTACGTGGAGGGGGGCGCATCCGGCCGCAGGGTCGGGAGCGCTCCCGTGAGCCCCTGCACGATCGGCACCAGGCGCCTGCGCGTGCTCGCCCGGTCGACTCCCCGGCCGGCGCTCAGCGGATCTGGATGCCGAAGAGCGCGATCATCGACGTGAACAGCGCCGTGAAGGCGATCCCCACCAGCGCGTGGAAGCGCGGGCTCTTCGAGGCGGCCGCGCCCAGCTCCAGGGCCAGGAGCCCGCCGAGGAGCAGCATCGTCACGTCCACGCGGAACCGGCCCTCCAGCAGGGCGTTGTACAGGACGAGCAGGACGGTGAAGGCGGCGAGCGTGCCGAAGACGGCGCGGTGGACCTGGTAGTAGTGGGCCCGCAGGTCGGGCGAGGGCTCCCCGTGCGCGTCGGGGATGAGCAGCGCGGCGGCGACGTACAGGGTGACGGGGAGGAGCAGGAAGAGGAGGAAGGAGAAGAAGGTCCAGGACCGGACCTCCTGCAGCGTCCACAGGCTCCACCAGAGGAACACCTGGCTGACGAAGAGCAGGGCCAGCCAGAGCAGGTGCAGCCAGTAGAAGCGCACCTGCCGGCCGCGCTGCACCAGCCCCACCAGGCCCGTGAGCAGGTGCGTCAGCCCCAGGCCGATGACCACGGAGATGATGACCGAGACGAACTCGAAGGGGCTCACGGGGCGGGCCTCACGGCGACGAACACCTCGTACGTCCCCGGCTCCAGCTCCGAGTGTTCCACGGGCACGGACCGCGCGCGGAACCCCGCCTCCCCCAGCAGGCGCAGCCAGACCGCGCGGGAGAAGAGCCCCTCGGTGTGCCGGTCGTGCACCACGCGGACCGAGCCGTCGGCATCGCGCAGCAGGTAGGCGTAGTCCGCCACGCAGGTGTCGTCCTCCGGGTCCGGGTCCCAGCTCCACTCCAGGTAGCGCAGCCCCCGGCCGGCGCCGTCGTGGCCGCCGCAGTCCGTGCCGGGCCGGAAGCTCTCCCGGACGTGGTCGGGGGCGAACAGGGCGGCGCCGCCGGGCATGCAGTGCGCGAACGCGGTCTCCACGGCCTGCCGCAGCTCCGCCTCGCTGGTCATGTAGACGACGGCGTCGTGCACGAACACGCAGTCGAAGCGGCGCCCCAGCCGGACCGTGCGCATGTCGCCCTCCAGGTGCTCGCACTCCGGGTTCAGCCGGCGGCTGTGCGCGAGCATCCCGGGCGAGGGGTCCACCAGCGTCGCCCGGAAGCGCCGCTTCAGGTGCGAGGCGTTGTTCCCGCCGCCGCTGCCGAGCTCCAGGAGGGTGCGCGGCGGCCGCTCGCAGGCTTCCAACAGCAGCCTCTCGTAGATCGCCGCCTCCTCGACGTACTCCTCCGGCGCCGAGAGCAGCGGCCACCAGGAGGCCAGCTCCTCGTACATCTTCGGCATGCCGCCGTCCCGGCTCGCGCTCTGCTCGTCCATGCCGCTCTCCGTCAGCCCGTGTGGAGTGTGACGGCCTCCGGCGCGGCGAGCTCGCGGCGGATCTCGGCGAGCCCCTCCTCCAGCTCCGGACCGCCCGCCCCGGACGCCGCGACCGTCCACTCGACGGCCTCCAGCAGGTACCAGCGGCGCACCTCCGGCAGCAGCGCCGGGGCGCGCTCCCCCGCGTAGGCCGCGAGGACCTCCGCCAGGATCGCCGGGCCGAAGTCCTCGTAGACGTAGACGAAGTCGCGGGCGGGCTCCCCGAGCGCCACGTCCCCGAAGTCGATCACCCCGGTGAGGCGGCCGGTCGCCGGGTCGCAGAGCAGGTGCCCCGGGGCGACGTCGCGGTGCAGCAGCACGGCCTCCGGGGCCGCGCCGGGAGCCGGCGACGACCACCCGGCCAGCGCCGCGTCCAGCCGGTCCCGGGTCTCGCGGTCCAGCCGCGCATGCAGGCCCTCCGCGCACGACCCGCGCAGGCTCCGCGCCTTCGACGCCGCGTCGAGCCGCTCCAGGCCGCAGCGGTCGCCGACCTCCGCCGGGAGCGAGTGCAGCGCCCGCAGGAACGCGGCCAGGTCGGACGCCGCACGGGTCCGCGCCGGCGCGGGCATGCCCTCCCACCCCTCCCGCGTCAGCACCTCGCCCCGCACCTCGTCGTGGACCGTGAACGGCGGGCACCCGGGCGGGGCGTGGTACTCCGGGCGGGGGACGGGGAGCGGCAGCAGCCCCGCGACCTCCGCCAGGACGCACGCCTCCCTGCGGAGCGCGGCGGCCGCCGCGGGGTGCTTCGCGGCGCGGACGACCCGGCTCCCCCACCGGAAGGCCAGGCAGTAGTCGCCCTCGCCGAGGGGCTCCAGGGGGCGCCCGTCCGCGCCGGGCAGTCGGCTGGCGAGCAGCGCCGCGGCGCCCCGGTGGTCGAGGGGGAACGGCACGGTCAGGCGCGCCCGGAGCACCGCTGCGGCGGCGGGTCCGCGGAGCGGGTCGGCGGCGGGAGCCGGCGGGCGAAGAGCTGCGTGTAGTAGATGCGGCCGGACGCGTCCGTCGCGGCCCCGATCCCCGTCAGCTCCCAGCAGGGCTCCTCGATGGCCCTGCGGTGGACGGGGCTCCGCAGCCAGCCCGTCACGGCCCGCCACGCGGCCAGCGCCGAAGCGGGCTGCTCCGCGTACAGGTTCTCGCCGATGGTGAGCACGGGGACCCGCCTCCCCACCCGCCGCAGCCGCTCGTCCAGTCCCTCGTGGCTGAACGCGGCCTCGCCGGCGGCCATGGCGCGGCTGTGCTCCCGGGCGACCTCCGCCAGGTGCGGGTGAGGGACCAGCCTGCGGAGGCCGTGGTGCGCGCGGTAGGCGTTGACCAGGTCGTGGACCTGTGCCTCGGCCGCGAGCAGCCGTTCCGTGGGGGGCGCATCCGCGGGGGCCGGCGCGCGCGAGGCCGGAGTGCAGCCCGCCAGGGCGAGCGCGGTCAGGACGGCGGCGAGACGGGGATGGCGCACGGAGTGGAATCGGGTGGGAGTTCGCCGGCGTGCACGCCTCCCCGCCAAGCTAACGGCCCGGGGGCCGGCGCACCAACACCTCGGGCGTGACGGGGAGCCCGCCCTACCCCGGGGGCCGGGGCTCCCCGGGCTCGAGGAGGCCCAGCCGCTCCGCGGCGCGAGCGGCCTCCACCCGCGTGCCGACGCCGAGCTTGGCGAGCGCGCCGGAGACGTGGTGGTCCACGGTCTTGGGGGAGAGATGGAGGCGCCGGGCGATCTCCGCGTTCCGCAGCCCCTCGGCGAGCAGACGGACGATCTCCGTCTCGCGGCGGGTGAGGCCGGCGGGGCTGGCGCGGGTGGAGGGGCGCGGGCCGCGCGGGATGCCGCGCACCCCCAGCTCGCGCAGCCGCCGGAGGGTGCGCTGCGCGGCGGCGCGGGCGCCGAGCCGTTCGAACTCCGCCAGCGCCCGGCGCAGGCCCTCCTCGGCG
>DATABU010000319.1:0-5507 GCA_036259415.1 Longimicrobiaceae bacterium | reverse complement strand
AGCGGGTGGTCGATGGGCCGCGCGCCCTCCGGGCCGGCCCACGGCGCCGGCTCCAGGCGGAGCCTGCTGGAGCCACGCCGCTCCGCCCGCTCGCGGACCGCGCGGACCACCGAGTCCACCGCGGCCAGCCGCGACTCCACGGCCGCCCGGATCCCGGCGCGCGCCTCCTCGGCCGGGGGGCGGCCCGGGCGAGCCGACCCGTTCCACCACGCGTCGTGCGCGCGCTCGAACGCCACCTGCCCGGAGAAGGGCCGGGCGTAGCCGGACGGCGGCTCGTAGGGGTGTCCGCCCTCCGCGGGGAGGAGCGCGGCGGAGACGGGGCCCAGGTCGTACGTGTACGGGACGGGGAGGGCGAAGAGCGCGGCGACGGCGTCGGCGAGCACGGTGCCGGGGGACCCGTGCAGCGGGCGCGTGCCGGACGCCTCGTCCATGGGGAAGAGGAGGGCCAGGGCCCGCGCGATGGCCGGCCGCGCCCCCGCGTCGCCAAGGTGGCGCTCCATGACCGCGCGGAGCGTCGCCAGCTCCTCGCGGTCGTAGACGAAGAAGTGCAGCGTCCCGCCGCCGATCCCGCGGGAGACGGCGTCCAGGTGCGCCAGGAGCTCCAGCAGCAGCGCGCGCTCCCCCGCCGGCGTCCCCGCCTCGGAGAGGAAGACGCGCGACGCGGCGCGGCCCGCTTCCGCCACGCGCACCCCCAGCGCGAAGCAGGTGCCCGTCACCGGGTCGGCATCGGCGCTCAGCACCAGCCGGGTCCCCTCCGCGGGCCCCATCAGGTGCGTCTCGCGCTCCACGTCGAAGGTCTTCCCGAACTGGAGCGCCTGCGCCCGCTGCTTCAGGCGGGGCGCGTCCGACTCCAGCGCGTGGCACCCCGTGTAGGTGTCGCGGCGGAAGCTCTTGGCCAGCTCCCTCACGGTGCGGATCCCCTTCTCGTGAAGGGTCCTGCGGGCGAGCGGCGTGATCCCGGGGACGCGCGCCAGGTCGTCGGTGCGCTCCGCCTCGGCCAGGCAGTGGTGGAAGTACGGGCAGCCGGCGGACGCGGGGGAGACGTGCCAGTCCGCCTCCGCGGGGGCGAGCGAGGCGATGCGGGGGAGGTCGCGGAGGAGCTCTTCCACGTGGTACAGGTAGGCGCCCAGCGCGAAGCTCCGCGGGCCCCGCGTCCCCCGGGACCAGACGGAGCCGCGCCGCCGGTCGGGGGCGCCGGGGATCCCCTCGGCGCGGCAGACCTCCTCCAGCATCAGGACGTAGAACGCCACCTGCGCGAAGTGCGCGACGCCGGCCTCGCGGCTCGCCTTGATGTCCACCACGTGGAGGCGGAGCCGCCCGTCCGGAAGCCGGCGGATGCGGACCAGGTCCGGCTGCGCGGGGGCGATGCGCACGAGCCCGGGGTCGATCCCCCGGCGGCGCGCGAAGCCCTCCGGGTCCGGGAGCCGCAGCTCGGGCTGCACCAGCCACTCCGTCCCCCCGGGGTCGCGGAGCGCCGCGACCACCTCGTCGCAGGGCATGCGAAGCGGGTCGCCCGCCGCGGTCCAGCCGCGCAGCCGCACCCGCTCCTCGCCGAAGCGGCGCAGCAGCTCGCGCAGCTTGCGGCGCTCCCAGCGGCGGCCGGCGCGCAGCAGCGCCTCCGCCCCCGGCCGCGGCCCCACCGGCGGCCCGAGCTCCGGGTCGGCGTTGGCGCGGGGGACGCCGCTCCCCTCCCGCTCCTCCTCCGGGAGCAGGTCGTAGCGGAGCTGGCGCTCGCAGCGGAAGCGGAAGAACTGGGCGACCAGCGAGCCGGTCAGCCGCATCGGCGGGCGGGGGTGCTGCATGGGGCGCGGGTCGGGAAAGTGCACGGAGGGCGCGGGCGAGCCCAATCGTATCCGCTCCGCGCCCGCGCGGGCAACCCCGCCCTCCCGATCCTTGCGCGCACTCCGGCGCCCGTCTATACTTGTGCACGGTTGAAACTCATTCTCAGCCCGTCCCGGAAACGCCGATACCGATGCTGAAGCAGCTCCGCTCCCTCCTGGGGCGCACGGAAGCAGAGCCCGCCCCACGGCGCGAGTGCCAGCTGGGCGCCTGCGCCGCGGGCTGCCGCGCGGCGGTGCTGGGGGTGGAGTGCGAGGGGTCGGAGGCGAGCCGGCTGCGGAGCCTGGGGCTCTACGAGGGGGCCTGCGTGACCGTGGTGGACTCGCGCAACGGGATGCTCCTGGACGTGCGGGGCTCGCGCCTGGCGCTGGGCTCCGGGCTGGCCTCCTCCATCCGGGTGCTCCCGCTGGGGTCCTGAGTTGCGGAAGCTGGCGGAGCTGCGGCCGGGCGACCGGGCGCGGGTGACGGGGGTGGCGGGCGACGCGGACGCGGTCCGCCGGCTGATGGACCTGGGGCTGATCCGCGGCACCACGCTGGAGGTGATCCGCACCGCGCCGCTGGGCGACCCCATGGAAGTGAGGCTCCGGGGGTACATGCTCACCCTGCGGCGCGCCGAGGCAGAGCACATTACGGTGGAGTAGATGGAAGTACTGGACGCCGGCAGGATCCCGGCCCCCCCCGCACCCTCGCCCGCCCCGCGCGGCGAGGGTGTGTCGCGTGTGGCGCTGATCGGGAACCCGAACACCGGGAAGAGCACCCTCTTCAACGCGCTGACGGGGATGCGGCAGCGCGTCGGGAACTACTCCGGCGTGACGGTGGAGCGCGTGGAGGGCCGCTACACGGACGGCGACCGCCCGGTCACGGTGATCGACCTCCCCGGGACCTACTCGCTCTCGGCCAGCTCCCCGGACGAGGAGATCGCGCTCGGCGTGCTCCTGGGCCGGGTGGAGGGCGTTCCCGCGCCCGACGCCGTGGTGGTGGTGCTGGACGCGCAGAACCTGGAGCGCAACCTCTTCCTCGCCAGCCAGGTGCTGGAGCTGGGGCTCCCCACCGTGGTGGCGCTGAACCAGGTGGACGCGGCCGAGGCGGCCGGGCTCCGCATCGACGCGGTGGAGCTCACGCTGCAGCTGGGCGCGCCCGTCGTGCCCACGGTGGCGACGCGCGGCGAGGGGCTGGACGTGCTGAAGCGGGCCGTGCGGAGCGCGCCGGGGCTCCCCCGCCCGGAGCGCCGCTTCGAGCTGGCGGCGGAGGCGCGGGCCGCGCTCGCCCCGGTCGAGGCGCGCCTGGTGGAGGCGGGCTTCGGGCCCGGCGCCGCGGCGATGGAGGCGCTGCGCCTGCTCGCCGCCCCCCGCGCCGAGGCCCACCTGGCCGACGTGCCGGAGCTGCGCGAGGCGCTGGCTGCGGCGAACGCCCGGCTGGAGGAGGCGGGGGTGCACGCCCGCAGCCTGGAGGCCGAGGCGCGCTACGGCTGGATCGCGGAGGTGGTGGACGCCTCCCAGCGCCGCGAGAGCGAGCGCGGCCGATCCCTGACGGACCGCGTCGACGCGGTGGTGCTGCACCGGTTCCTGGGGCCGCTGATCTTCCTGGCGCTGATGGGGCTGGTCTTCCAGTCCATCTTCTCCTGGGCGGAGCCCGTCATGGGGCTCATCGAGGGGGGCTTCGCCTCGCTGGGGGCCGCGGTCGGGGCGCTGCTCCCCGAGGGCGACCTGCGCAGCATGGTCGTGGACGGTGTCATCGCCGGGGTGGGCTCGGTGCTCGTCTTCCTCCCGCAGATCGTCATCCTCTTCCTCTTCCTGGGCTTCCTGGAGGACACGGGGTACATGGCGCGGGCGGCCTTCATCATGGATCGCTTCATGCGCGGCGTGGGGCTGCACGGGCGCAGCTTCATCCCCCTCCTCTCCGGCTACGCCTGCGCGGTGCCGGGGGTGATGTCCACGCGGACCATCGAGAACCGCGAGGACCGCCTGGCGACCATCATGGTCCTGCCGCTGATGAGCTGCTCGGCGCGGATCCCGGTCTACACGCTCCTCATCGGCTCCTTCATCCCCTCCGTCGCGGTGGCGGGGATCTTCAACCTGCAGGGGGTCACCCTGCTGGCGATGTACCTGCTGGGGACGGTGAGCGCCCTCGTGGTGGCGGCGGTCTTCAAGCGCACCCTCCTGCGCGGCCAGGTGCGGCCCATGATCATGGAGCTGCCTCCGTACCGGCTCCCCCGTCCCCGCGTGCTCCTGACCACGGTCTGGCACCGGGCGAGCATGTTCCTGCGGCGCGCCGGGACGGTGATCCTGGCGATCACCATCGTCCTCTGGGCGCTGGCGACCTACCCGAAGACGGAGCCCACCCCCGGCCTCCCCGACGAGGCCGCGCAGGAGCAGCAGCTGGAGAACTCGGTGCTCGGGCGGCTGGGGCACGTGATCGAGCCCACCGTGCGGCCGCTGGGGTACGACTGGAAGATCGGCGTGGCGATCCTCAGCTCGTTCGCCGCGCGCGAGGTGTTCGTCTCCAGCATGGGGACCATCTACGGCGTGGGGAGCGGCGCCGACGAGTCGTCGGTGGTCCTGCGCGACCGGCTCCTGGGCGAGCGCGACCCCGCGACGGGGATGCTGGTGTACTCGCCGCTGGTGGCGGTGGGGCTGATGGTGTTCTACGTGTACGCGCTGATGTGCGCGAGCACGGTCGCGGTGGTCCACCGCGAGACGGGCGGCGGGCGGGAGGGGCTCAAGTGGGCCGCCTTCCAGTTCGGGTACATGCTCGCGCTCGCCTACGGCGCGGCCTTCCTGGTGTACCGGGTGGGGCTGGCGCTGGGGCTCGGCGCGTGAGAGGAGGAGCGCGATGGACGCACAGCTGATGCAGACCCTCGCCGTGGCCGGGATCCTGGCCGGCGCCGCGCTTTACCTGGGCCGCCGCGTCCTGGCGACCGTGGGCGCCATGCGCCGCGGCGGCAGGGACGGGGGGTGCGCCGGCGGCTGCGGCTGCTCGAAGTAGGCGCGCCGGCGCGGGCCCGGACGTACGCGAGGATTGACGGCGGACGGCTTTGTCCTAACTTTCTGCGGTCCGCACGACTCTCCCCGCGGCCGTGGGCCCGCCGTCCCGCAGCGCCGCCGTCCCGCCGCTCCACGAGCATCCGTCCATGAAACGCACACTCGCCCTCGCGGCCGCGCTCACCCTGGGCGCTTCCGGCGTCCTCCGCGCGCAGCAGGCGCCCCCCGCCCTCGCACAGGGCGCACGGGTCCGCATCGCCGCGCCCGCCCTCTCGCAGGACCCGATCAGCGGCACCGTGCTGTCGGTGGACTCCGGCTGGGTCCACCTGTCCTCCGCGGACCCCGCGGCGGAGCGCTGGCTGCACCTGTCCATGGTGGAGTCCGCCGAGCTGAGCCTGGGCAAGGACCGGGGGCGCCGCGCCTTCCGCGGCAGCACCTGGGGCGCGTTCCTCGGCGTGGGAGCGGGGGTGATCTCGGGCGCGCTGCTCGCCCGCAACCTCCCCACCGGGGTCGGCACCTCCGCGGCGATCGGCGCAGTGGGCGTGGGGCTGCTGGGCGGCGGGATCGGCGCGGGGATCGGCGCGCTCACCCCGCGGGAGCGCTGGCGGCCGTACCGCTTCACCGCCGCCGCCACGGCGCCGCCGCGCTGAAGCGCCGCGCCTGCGGCCGGTACGGACGAGGGGCCCC
>DATABU010000318.1:0-12911 GCA_036259415.1 Longimicrobiaceae bacterium | reverse complement strand
TCTGGGCTATGAGGTCGAACTGAACCGGGCAGCCTGACCCCAGCTCTGGAGCCCAGTTTCTATTCAGGGATGCGAGCGCGAAGCGGCGAGACTCGCCGGCAGTTTGGCGGGGCTCGCCTCCGTAGGGCAGCGTTGTTTGCTGCCCTACGGAGCCGCAGCCCGACCCGAGCGCCAGCGAGGGGCACGCCCAACCCATTCAGTCGGAGAAAGGCCGAGCCATGGAAACCCTGCTCCAGGACCTCCGCTTCGCCCTCCGCACCCTGGCCCGCAGCCCGGGCTTCACGGCGGTCACCGTGCTGATCCTGGCGCTGGGGATCGGCGCCGCCGCCGCGCTCTTCAGCGTGGTGGACGCGGTGCTGCTGCGTCCCCTCCCCTACCCCCGGCCGGAGCAGGTGGTGCAGCTCTGGCAGCTGGGAGACGAGGGCGGGCAGAGCAACTTCTCCGAGGCAAACTTCCGCGACGTTCGCGAGCAGAGCCGCAGCTTCGCGGCGCTGGCGAGGTTCTCGGGCGGCGTCACCTCGGTGGCGGGAGGGAGCGAGCCGGTGCGCGCCGTCGCGACGGCGGTGTCGGGCGACTTCTTCCGGGCGCTGGGGGTGCGGCCCGCGGTGGGGCGGGGCTTCCTCCCGGAGGAGCAGCGCGAGGGCGGCGCGCCCGCCGCGATCGTGAGCCACGGCTACTGGCGGCGCTACCTGGGCGGCGACACCGACCTGTCCGGGCGGACGCTGCGCTTCGACGGCCGGGTGCACGCGGTGGTGGGAGTGATGCCGCTGGGGTTCGACTTCCCGCGGGGAACGGAGGTCTGGGCGCCGTCCGAGATGGAGGAGTCCTCTCCCCACCGCACCGCGCACAACTGGCAGGTGGTGGGACGGCTGCGGGACGGGGTCTCGCCGGAGCGGGCCGGGGCCGACGTGAGCGCGGTCGCGCGGCGGCTCAAGCAGGAGCACGGCGACGACACCTGGATGTCGGACGCTGAGGTGGTCCCGCTGCACGAGCAGCTGGTGGGCGACGTGCGCCCCGCGCTGCTGGTGCTCCTGGGAGCGGCCGGGCTGCTGCTGCTGATCGCCTGCGCCAACGTGGTGAACCTGCTGCTGGCGCGCGCGGCGTCGCGGCGCCGCGAGATCGCGGTGCGCATGGCGATCGGTGCGGGGCGGGGCCGGCTGGTGCAGCAGTTCCTGGCGGAGTCGCTGGTGCTGGCGCTGGCGGGCGGCGCGCTGGGCACGCTGCTGGCGAGCTGGGGGGTGAGCCTGCTCCTGGCGCTGGAGCCGGGCAACCTCCCCCGGGTGGAGGAAGTGGGGGTGAGCCGGGGCGTGCTGGCGTTCGCGCTGGGCACGTCGCTGGCGGTGGCGCTCGCGCTGGGGCTGGCGGCGGCGCTGCGAGCCGGCCGCGGGGCGGTGCGGGACGCGCTGGCGGAGGACGCGCGCGGCTCGGCGGGGGGCGCGGCGAGCCGCCGGGCCCGCGGCGCGCTGGTGGTGTCGCAGGTGGCGCTCAGCCTGGTGCTGCTGGTGGGCGCCGGGCTCCTGGCGCGGAGCTTCCTCCGGCTGCTGGCCGTGGACCCGGGCTACCGCACCTCCGGCGCGACGGTGATGAGCCTGTCGCTCCCCTACCCGGAGAGCGACGAGGAGAAGGCGCGGCTGCTCCGCTTCCACGGCGAGCTGGCGGAGCGGCTGCGGGCGATCCCCGGGGTGCGCGCGGTGGGCGGGGTCAACGACTTCCCGCTGGGCGGCAACTACTCCAACGGCACCTTCCTGATCCTCCAGCACCCGGACGAGGTCACCAGCTTCGAGGACTTCCGCAGGCTGGGGGAGCTGCCGGAGCGGGTGGGCCAGGCGGAGTACCGGGTCGCGGACGAGGGCTACTTCCGGGCGATGGGGATCCCGCTGCTGCGCGGGCGCCTCTTCGACGGTCGCGACGCCCCCGACGCGCCGCACGTGGCGGTCGTCAGCGAGTCGCTGGCGCGGACCCGCTGGCCGGGCGAGGACCCGCTGGGCAAGCTGATCCAGTTCGGCAACATGGACGGCGACGTCCGCCCCTTCACCATCGTGGGCGTGGTGGGCGACGTGCGCGAGCAGTCGCTGGACGCGGAGCCCCGCCCCACCTTCTACGGCTTCTCCCGCCAGCGGGTGGGCCCGTCGGCGACCTTCCACCTGGTGATGGCGGGGGGCGCCCCCCGGGCAGTGGTCCCCGCCGCCCGCGCCGCCGTGCGCGGCCTGGCCCCGGAGGTCCCCCCGCGCTTCCGCACCATCGAGGAGGTGTTCTCGTCCAACCTGGCCTCGCGCCGCTTCAGCCTGGTGCTGCTGGGCGTGTTCGGCGCCGTGGCGCTGCTGCTGGCGACCGCCGGCGTCTACGGGGTGATCTCGTACGGCGTGGCGCAGCGCACCCGCGAGTTCGGGATCCGCATGGCGCTGGGCGCCCGCCCCGGCGACGTGCGCGGCCTGGTGCTGCGCCAGGGCACCGCGCTCGCGCTGACCGGCGCCGCGCTGGGGCTGGCCGCGGCCTTCGCCGCCACCCGCCTGCTCGGCAGCCTCCTCTACGGCGTGGGCACGCTGGACGTGGTCACCTTCCTCGCCGTACCCGCGCTGCTGGTCGCCGCCACGCTGCTCGCGAGCTGGCTCCCCGCGCGCCGCGCGACGCGGGTGAGCCCGATGACCGCGCTGCGCTCGGAGTAGGCGGCGGCGCGCCCACGGAACCAGCCGAGGCGATGCGACAGCCCGACCCGAGCGCCAGCGAGCGGCACGCCCAACCCATCCAGTCGTAGAAAGGCCGAGCCATGGAAACCCTGCTCCAGGACCTCCGCTACTCCCTCCGCACCCTGGCGAAGAGCCCGGGCTTCACGCTGGCCGCCGTGCTGACGCTGGCGCTGGGGATCGGGGCGAACACCACGCTCTTCAGCGTGGTGAACGCGGTCCTCCTCCGGCCCCCCGCGCACGTGGCGGACCCGGAGCGGCTGGTCTCGCTGTACACCAGCGACTTCAGCGGCCCCGCCTTCGGCGCGTCGTCGTACCCGGACTACCTGGACTTCCGCGCGCAGACCGAGGTGTTCCAGGGGGCGGCGGCCTTCGCGCCCCGCCCGGTGGCGGTGGGCCTGGGGGAGCAGGTGGAGCGCACCGCGGCCGAGGTGGTCTCGGAGAACTACTTCCGGGTGCTGGGCGTCCGTCCGCTGCTGGGGCGCTTCTTCGTGCCGGAGGAGGGGACTCCCGGGGCGGCCCCCGCCGTGGTGGTGAGCCACGACCTGTGGCGGCGCTTCCTGGGCGGCGCGCCGGACGTGGTGGGGAGGACGGTGCGCGTGAACGCGCAGCCGATGACCGTGGTGGGGGTGGCCCCGGAGGGATTCCGGGGCTCGCTGCGCGGGGTGTCGTTCGACCTGTGGGTGCCCGCGGCGGCCGGGGAGGCGGTGGGCTTCGGGGCGGACGACCTGGAGGGGCGCGGCAACCGGGGGAGCTTCGTGGTGGCGCGGCTGCGCCCGGGGGTCACGCTGGAGCGGGCGCAGGCGCGCCTGGACGTGGTGGCGCGCGGGCTCCACGCGGCGTACCCGGGCACCTGGACCGACCTGAGGCGGCAGGGGCGGCGCGTGACCCTGCTCCCGGAGCGGGCCTCGCGGATCATGCCGCAGGTGCGGGGGCCGGCGCTGGGCTTCCTGGCGCTGCTGGGCGCCACGGCGGGGATCGTCCTGCTGATCTGCTGCGCCAACGTGGCGGGGCTGCTGCTGGCGCGCGCCACGGGGCGGCTGCGCGAGGTGGGGATCCGCCTCTCGCTGGGCGCCAGCCGCGGGCGGCTCGTGCGGCAGATGCTCACGGAGAGCGCGCTGCTGGCGGGGCTCGGGGCGGCCGCGGGGGTGCTGGGCGCCGTGTGGGCCACCGACCTGCTGGCGACGGTGGAGCTCCCGCTCCCCGTGCGCCTGGGGCTGGACCTGCGGCCGGACGGGCGGGTGCTGGCGGCCACCGCCGCCGTGGCCGCCGCCACGGGCCTGCTCTTCGGGCTGGCGCCGGCGCTGCGCGCGAGCCGCCCGGACGTGCTGGGCGCGCTCAAGGGCCACACGGGGACGGGCGGGCGGGGTCGGCGGTTCGACCTGCGCAGCGCGCTGGTCGTGGCGCAGGTGGCGATGTCGCTCCTGCTGCTGGTGGGGGGCGCGCTCTTCGTCCGCGCGCTGCAGGGCGCCGCCCGCATGGACGTCGGCTTCCGCGCGGAGGGCCTGCTCCTGGCGGCGCTGACGCCGCCCCCCGGTGCGGAGGAGACGGCGGACGTGGCCCGCGTCGCGCGCGAGGTGCAGGAGCGCGCCGCGGCGCTCCCGGGCGTGGTGGAGGCGAGCTGGGCCGCCTCGGTGCCGCTGGCCGGGGTGAGCCGCCGGGGAACTACGGTGCAGGGATACCAGCCCGCCGAGGGGGAGGACATGGAGTTCCCCTTCAACGTGGTGGGGCCGCGCTACTTCGAGACCATGGGGGTGCCGGTGGTGCGGGGCCGCGGCATCACGGAGCAGGACCGTGACGGCGCGCCCGGGGTGGCGGTGGTGAACGAGACCTTCGCGCGGCGCTTCTGGCCGGGGGAGGACCCGCTGGGGAAGCGGGTGGGCGTCCGCGGCCCGGAGGGGCCGCTGCTGACCGTGGTGGGGGTGGCCGCGGACGGCAAGTACGGCTCGCTGACCGAGGAGCCGCGCCCCTACGTCTACCTGGCCGCGCTGCAGGAGCCGTCGCGGGCCGTGCTGCACGTGCGCACCTCCGGCCACCCGCTCCGCGCGCTGCCGGCGCTGCGGGGGGTAGTGCGGGAGGCCGCACCGGGGTGGACGCTGGAGGACCCGCGGACCATGGAGGAGCAGGTGGGCGCCGCGCTCCTGCCGCAGCGGCTGGCCGGCCGGGTGCTCGGGCTCTTCGGCGGGCTGGCGCTCCTGCTGGCGGCGGTGGGGGTGTACGGCGTGCTCGCCTACGCGGTGGCGCAGCGCACCCGCGAGTTCGGGGTGCGCATGGCGCTGGGCGCGCGGAGCGGGGACGTGCTCCGCCTGGTACTCGGCAGGGGGCTGGTGCTGGTGGGGCTGGGGCTCGCCCTGGGCCTCCCCGCCGCCTGGGCGGCGGCCCGCCTCCTCGGGGGCTTCCTGCTGGGCGCGAGCCCCTCCGACCCCGCCGCGTTCATGGCGGCTCCCCTCCTGCTGGGCGCCGTGGCGCTGCTGGCGAGCTGGCTCCCGGCGCGCCGGGCGACGCGCGTGAGCCCCATGACCGCCCTGCGGTCGGAGTAAAGGCAGTAGCACCGGGTACCCACCCCCAGAGCCAGCGAGGCCGAGCCATGGACACCCTGCTGCAGGACCTCCGATACGCACTGCGCACGCTCTCCCGCAGCCGCGGCTTCGCCGCGGCCGCGATCCTCTCGCTGGCGCTGGGGATCGGGGTGAACACGGCCGTGTTCAGCGTGGTGAACACCTTCCTGATCCGCCCGCTCCCCATGGCGGAGCCGGAGCGCGTGGTGATGCTCCACACCGAGCAGCACAGGCAGGGAATCGAGGACGCGGCGTTCAGCGTGGCGGACCTGGAGGACGTGCGCGCGCAGAGCTCCACGCTGGAGGAGGTGGCCGCCGTCGCCCGCGGAGGGTTCAACCTGGCGGGCGGCGACGAGCCGGAGCGCGTGCAGGGGGCGTGGGTCACCCGCAACCTCTTCGGGCTCACGGGGGTGCAGCCGGTGCTGGGGCGCGGCTTCCTCCCGCAGGAGGACCGCCCCGGCGGGGAGCCGGTGGTGATCCTGGGGCACGGGCTCTGGCAGCGGCGCTTCGGCGGGCGCGCGGACGTGGTGGGGCGGACGGTGCTGGTGAGCGGCAGCGAGCGCGTGGTGGTGGGGGTGATGCCCCCCGGCTACAAGTTCCCGGAGGTCGAGGAGCTCTGGGTGCCGCTCCAGGGCGACCCGGCCGAGGCGCGGTCCGAGCGCTACCTCCTCGCGGTGGGGCGGCTGCGACCCGGGGCGACGCTGGAGGCGGCGCGGGCGGAGCTGGCGGCGATCGGGCGACGCGCGGAGGCGGCCAGCCCGGCGACCAACGCGGGGTGGAGCTTCGACGCCAAGTCCTGGCGCGACGAGTGGGTGGACGCGGAGCTGCGCCTCTCGCTGTTCCTGATGGCGGGTGCGGTGGGCTTCGTGCTGCTGATCGCCTGCGCCAACGTGGCGAACCTGCTGCTGGCCCGCGCCGCCGGCCGCCGGCGGGAGATCGCCGTGCGGGCGGCGCTGGGCGCGGGACGGCGGCGCATCGTGCGGCAGCTGCTCACGGAGAGCCTGCTGGTGGCGCTGGCCGGCGGCGTCCTGGGGACGCTGGTCGCCACCTGGTGGCTGGACTGGACCACCTCGCGAATCCCCGAGGAGCTGGCGTACTGGATCGTGTTCCGGCTGGACGGGACGGTGCTCGCCTTCACCCTGGGGCTCTCGGTGCTCACCGGGCTGGTGTTCGGCACGCTCCCGGCGCTGCGCGCCTCGCGGGCGGACCTGTCGGGCGGTCTCAAGGACGGCGCGCGGGGCGGCGAGGGCGGGCCGGGGCGCAGCCGGCTGCGCGGCGCGCTGGTGGCGGGGGAGGTCGCGCTCGCGCTGGTGCTCCTGGTGGGCGCGGGGCTGATGGTGCGCAGCTTCCGGGCGGCGGTGCGGGCGGACGTCGGCTTCGCCACGGAGGGGATGCTGGTGATGCGCACCTCGCTCTCCGGCGAGCGCTACGCGGGGACGCCGGCGCGGGTGGCGGCCTTCGAGCAGATCGCGGAGCGGGTTCGCGCGCTTCCGGGGGTGCGCTCGGCGGCGTGGAGCATCGCCGTGCCGGGGACCGACCAGGACGGCGTCGGCTCCACCCTCGTCGCGGACGGACGGCCGACCGCCCCCGGCGAGGGGACGGCGGTCCGCACCGTCGCCTCGCTGGCGGGGCTCTTCCGCACGCTGGAGGTGCCGCTGGTGGCGGGGCGCGACTTCACCCCGCAGGAGGCGGGGGACACCGCGGCGTCGGTGGTGGTCCTGGGACGCTCGCTGGCGGAGAGGCTCTGGCCCGGGGAGGACCCGCTCGGCCGGCGGGTGCGCCTGGCGATCGGCGACACGGAGATGCCGCTCACAGTCGTGGGGGTGGCGCCGGACCTGTACTACGGGGAGCCGGGCGACATGGACCCCGGTGCGCGCTTCCAGGTGCACCTCCCCTACGGGCGCGCCGGGTGGGGGATGCTGTCGCTGCTGGTGCGCAGCGAGCGCGACCCCGCCGCGCTGGCGCCCGCGGTGCGCGGCGCCGTGCGCGCGGTGGACCCCGCCCTCCCCGTGTGGGACGTGCGCACAATGCGCGAGGAGCAGGCATACGCCACCTGGTTCCGCCGCCTGATGTCGGAGGTCTTCGGCTCGTTCGGCGGGCTCGCGCTGGCGCTGGCCGCGCTGGGCGTCTACGGGGTGGTGGCGTACGGGGTGGCGCAGCGCACCCGCGAGTTCGGGATCCGTCTGGCGCTGGGCGCGGAGAGCCGCGACCTGGTGCGGATGGTGGTGCGGCGCGGAGTCGCGCTCGCGGCCACGGGGGTCGGACTGGGGCTTCTCGGCGCGCTCGGCGTGTCGCGGCTGATGCGGGGCGTCCTCTACGGCGTGGAGCCCGGCGACCCGGGCACCTTCGCCGCGGTCGCCCTGCTCCTGCTGGGGGTGGCGCTGCTGGCGAGCTGGCTCCCCGCGCGCCGGGCGACGCGCGTGGACCCGATGACGGCTCTGCGGTCGGAGTGAGACAGGCGGCCCGGAGCAACTTCACGACGGAGACGACGACGACATGGAGACCCTCGCAAGCGACCTGCGCCACGCGTTCCGCAGCCTGCGGCGCAGCCCCGGCTTCACCCTGGTCGCCGTGCTGACGCTCGCGCTCGGAATCGGGGCCAACGCCTCGATCTTCTCGGTGGTGAACGCAGTGCTCCTCCGCCCCCTCCCCTACCCCGAGCCCGAGCGCCTGGTGCGGCTGCTCACGGAGGAGGGGGGCGAGCGTGGCCCCAACGTGACGCCCCCCGACTTCCTGGACGTGGAGTCGCGGAGCCGCGTCTTCAGCGCGGTGGCCGCGTACGGGCACGGCACCGCCGCGCTCTCGGGAGACGGCGAGCCGCTGCGCCTCGCGACGGCCCGCACCAGCGCCGGATTCTTCCGTACGCTGGGCGTGGCGCCCGCCCTGGGCCGCGGCTTCCTCCCGGGCGACAACCTGCCGGGGAGCGAGCCGGTGGTGGTGCTGGGCCACGGCCTCTGGACGCAGCGCTTCGGCGGCGACCCGGCGGTGGTGGGACGGCGCGTGGTCCTGGACGGACGGCCCACCACCGTGGTGGGCGTCATGCCGGCCGGGTTCGACTACCCGGCGGGGCGCGAGGCGTGGACGCCGCTGGAGTACTCGGAGGGCTTCGCGGGCGAGGAGTCGCGCTTCAACTACTCGGTGGAGGCGGTCGCGCGGGTGCGGCCGGGGGTGGCCCCGGAGCGGGTCCGGGCCGACCTGGACGCCGTCATGGCGGCGATCCACGAGGCCGAGCCGCGCAAGGCCACGGTGTCGCTGGTGCCGGTGCCGCTCCGCGAGCACCTGCTGGGCGACGCGCGCACCCCGCTGCTGGTGCTCTCAGGCGCGGTGGGGCTGGTGCTGCTGATCGCCTGCGCCAACGTGGCCAACCTGTTCCTGGCGCGGGCGTCGTCGCGGCGGGGCGAGTTCGCCGTGCGGACCGCGCTGGGCGCCGGGCGGGGGCGGCTGGTGCGGCAGCTCCTGGCCGAGGGCGCGGTGCTGGGGACGCTCGGCGGGGCCGCGGGGCTGCTCCTGGCGGGCTGGGGGACGGAGGCTCTGGTCGCCCTCCAGCCACAGGGACTGCCGCGCCTGGACGAGGTGGCGGTGGACGGCGCCACGCTCGCCTTCGTGGCGGGGGCGGCGCTGCTGACTGTGCTCCTGGTGGGGCTGGCGCCCGCGATGCGGGCCACGCGCCCCGACCTGGCGCAGACGCTCCGCGACGCGGCCGGCGCCCGCGGCGAGCGCGGCGGGAACCGCCTGCGCTCCGGGATGGTCGTGGCGCAGCTCGCCCTGTCGGTGGTGCTGCTCGCCGGGGCCGGGCTGCTGGCGAAGAGCTTCGCCCGGCTGATGGCGGTGGACCCGGGCTTCCGCACGGAGGGGGCGCTGGCGTTCGAGGTGGTGCTCCCCTCCTCCGCGTACGAGTCCGACGCGCAGGTGGACGCCTTCTACGGGCAGCTCACCGAGGGCCTGCGCGGCCTTCCCGGGGTGCGCTCGGTGGGGGCGGCGGTTTCGCTTCCGCTGACCGGCTTCGGGATGGGGAGCGCGTTCAGCGTGGAGGGGCGCGCCCCCGCCCGCCCCGGCGACGGGCAGGAGATCCAGGTGCGCGCCGCCACGCCGGACTTCTTCCGCACCCTGGGGATCCCGCTGGTGCGCGGGCGCCTCTTCTCCGCCGAGGACCGGGCCGGCGCCCCTCCGGTGGTGCTCCTGAACCGGGCGGCCGCCCGCCGCTTCTTCCCCGCCGAGGACCCGCTGGGCAAGCGGATCACCCTGACCTGGACGCGCAAGGACGAGCCGGTCGGCGGGACGGTGGCGGGCGTGGTGGCCGACGTGCGGGAGTTCGGGCTGGACCAGGACACCCGCCCCACTCTGTACGTGGCGCACGCGCAGGTGCCGCTGCGCCGCATGGAGGTGGTGCTGCGCACCGGAGCCGATCCGCTCGCCCTGGCGCCGGCGGTGCGGCGCGAGGTGGCCGCGCTGGACCCCGCCCTCCCCGTCGCCGGCGTGCGGACGCTGGACGCGCTGGTGGAGGAGTCGGTGTCCGCGCGCCGCTTCTACCTGCTCCTGCTGGGCGTCTTCGCCGCGGCGGCGCTGGCGCTGGCGGCGGTGGGGGTGTTCGGGGTGATGTCGTACTCGGTGGCCCGGCGGACGCGCGAGATCGGCCTGCGGATGGCCCTGGGCGCCCACGCCGGGCGGATGCAGCGGATGGTGCTGCGTGAAGCGCTGGTCCTGGCGGCGCTGGGGATCGCGCTGGGGCTGGCCGGCGCGCTGGCCGCGACGCGCCTCCTGCGCGCCCTGCTCTTCCAGGTGGGCGCCACCGACCCGGCCACGTTCCTGGCGGTCGCCGCCGTGCTCGCCGCCGCCGCCCTGCTGGCGAGCTGGCTCCCCGCCCGCCGCGCCACCCGCGTGGACCCGATGGTCGCCCTGCGCGCGGAGTAGGGAAGTACGAAGCACACACGATAGTAAGCGGATACTGCACAACAGCTTGCGTGAGGGATGCGAGCCCGAAGGGGCGAGACCCGCGGGGCTGTTTCCGCGGGGCTCGCCTCCGTTGGGCAGCGTTGTTTGCTGCCCTACGGAGCCGCAGCCCGACCCGAGCGCCAGCGAGGGGCACGCCCAACCCCAGCCGTCGAAGCAGTCCTCAGCCTCGCGGCGCGATCCTCCAGAGCTCTGCGTTCTCCTCGTCCGTCACCACGTAGAGCGCCCCGTCCGGCCCCTGGCGCACGTCGCGGATGCGCTTGTTCCGGTCCGCGAGCAGGTGCTCCTCGCCGGTGACCCTGCCGTCCTCCAGCTCCAGCCGCACCAGCCGCATGCTCGCCAGCCCGCCGACGAAGACGCTGCCGCGCCACGCCGGGAAGGCGTCGCCGGTGTAGATCTCCATCCCGGACGGCGCGACCACCGGGTCCCAGTAGTAGACCGGCTGCTCGGTCCCCGGCCGCGTCGTCGCCGCGGTGCCCGCGGCCGAGCTGATGGTGCCGCCCCGGTACTCGACCCCGTAGGTCGCGAGCGGCCAGCCGTAGTTCTTTCCCGCCTCCACCAGGTTCAGCTCGTCGCCGCCGCGCGTGCCGTGCTCCACCGTCCAGAGCCGGCCCTGCGGGTCGACGGCGGCCGACTGGATGTTGCGGTGCCCCAGCGACCAGATCTCCGGGAGCGCGCCCTGCCGCCCGATGAAGGGGTTGCCGGGCGCGGGCCGGCCCTCCGGGGTGATGCGCAGCGTCTTGCCCAGGTGGCTGTCGAGCTGCTGCGCCTGCGGGCGCGTCTCCCGGTTGGAGCGGTCGCCGGTGGTGACGAAGAGGTTCCCGTCCGGCCCGAAGGCGAGCCGCGAGCCGAAGTGCGCGTTGTTGGAGTAGGTGGGGCGCGTCCGCAGGATCACCCGCACGTCGCTCAGGCGCGTCCCGTCGGGCGAGAGCACGCCGCGCGCGACGCTGGTGCCGTTCCCGCCCTCGCGCGGCTCGGAGTAGCTCCAGTAGACCGTGCGGTCGCTCGCGAAGCGCGGGCTCAGCGCCACGTCCAGCAGCCCGCCCTGGCCGCGCGCGTCCACCTCGGGCACCCCGGCGATGGACGGGCCCACCTCGCCGGAGGGGGAGACGATTCGCATGCGGCCGGCCTTCTCGGTGACCAGCAGCCCGCCGCCGGGGAGCGGCTCCACCGCCCAGGGCTTCTCGAGCCCCCGCGCGACCACCTGCACGTCGAAGGCGACGCTGGACCGCACGCCGCAGGCGCGCGTCTGCCCGCGGATGGCGGGCTCCTGGTCGGCCGCGTTCGGGGCGCGCGTCTCCAGGGGCGTGCACTGGCCCCGGGCCGCGGGCTCCGCTGCGGCCGGGGGCGGCTCGACCGCCGCGGTCTGGGCCGGGGCGGCGGCCTCCGCGGACGACTCGGGGCTCGGCGCGCACCCCGCGCCGAGGGCGGCGGCGAGTGCCGCGAGGGGGAGCAGGGCTATGGTATGGCGCATGGGTCGTTCGCTGAACGGGTGGACGGGCGTGCGACGCTCGCACGGGACGCAGCGCGCTGCAAGATCGGTGCGGGCGGCGCCGGCGTCAGCCCTCCACCCGCGCGACCACCAGCCGCACCGGGATGCCGCCGTTGCGGGTCCGCAGCGCCTCCTCCCAGCGCACCCGCACCTGCGCCTCCAGCGCCCGGTCCGCCGAGAGCAGCGCGAGGGTCCAGCCGGGGAGCTTCGCGCGCGCCGTGCGGCCCAGCGCCGCGTACAGGTTGCGCAGCCCCTCCGCCTCGCCCACGCGCACCCCGTAGGGCGGGTTGCTCACCAGCCAGCCCGGCCCGGGGGGCGGCTCCATCGCGGAGAGGGGGCGCGCCTCCAGCGCCAGGTCGTCCAGCACCCCCGCGCGCTCCGCGTTGGCCCGCGCCGCCTCCACCGCGCCCGCGTCGCGGTCCGACGCCACGATGGGCCCGGGCGCGGAGGGGAGCGCCTCGGCCGCGGCGCGGGCCACCGCCTGGTCCCAGAGCCGCGCGTCGTGGTCCGGCCACTCCAGGAAGGCGTAGCGCCGCGGCGTCCGGTCGGGCGAGGCGAGGCCGGGGGCGACCTTCCGGGCCAGCAGCGCCCCATCGATGGCGACGGTCCCGGAGCCGCACATGGGGTCCAGGAGCGGCGCCGCGCCGTCCCACCCGCTCCCCAGCAGCATCGCCGCGGCAAGCGTCTCGCGGAGCGGCGCCTTCGCCAGCGCCTGCCGGTAGCCGCGCAGGTGCAGCAGCGCGCCGGACGAGTCCACGCTGAGGGTGCAGCGGTCGTAGTGGAAGCGCACCACGAAGAGCTGCCCCTCCGCGCCCTCGTCCTCCTCGTCGCCCCCCCCCGCCGTCCCCGCCGAGCCCAGCGGCCCCACGCTCCGGGCGACGGCGTCCAGCAGCCGCTCGGCGATGGCGCCCTCGTGGTAGAGCTTGGACTTCTTCGAGGCGACCCGCAGCCGCACCGCGCCCCCCGGGCGGACCCAGCGCTCCCACGGCACCCTGCGGGCGTGGCGCTCCAGCTCGAACCAGGTCCGCGCCCGGAACTCCGCCACGCGGACCAGCACCCGGCTGGCGGTGCGGAGACGCAGGTTCGCGTCGAACAGCTGCGCGCGCGTCCCCTCCCAGGCGGCGCCGCCGGGCTCCGCCGCGGCGGCGATCCCCATCTCCCGCAGCTCCGCGGCACAGAGCTCCTCCAGCCCCGGGGCGGTCACGGCGAAGAGCGAGAGCTTCTCGG
>DATABU010000317.1:0-2117 GCA_036259415.1 Longimicrobiaceae bacterium | reverse complement strand
GGAGGACTGACCTACCCCACGGACCTCTTCGAGCGCGGCACGGTCGACCGGATGCTCGGCCACCTGGAGCGGGTGCTGAAGCAGGTCGCCGCGGACCCGGACGTGCGGCTCTCGGAGCTGGAGCTGCTCGGGGATACGGAGCGCGCGCTGGTGCTGGAGGGGTGGAACCGGACGGCGGCCGAGTATCCGGCGGACCGGTGCATCCACGAGCTGTTCCAGGCGCAGGCGGCGCGCACGCCGGGGGCGGTCGCGGTCGTCTACGAAGGAGAGGCGCTTAGCTATGCGGAGCTGAACGCCCGCGCCAACCAGCTCGCCCACTACCTTCGGCGGCGTGGCGTGGGCCCGGAGGTGCGGGTGGCGATCTGCCTGGAGCGGAGCCTGGAGATGGTGGTCGGCATCCTGGCGGTGCTCAAGGCCGGCGGCGCGTACGTGCCTCTGGACCCCGGCTACCCCGCCGAGCGGCTGGCGTTCATCCTGGCCGACTCCGCCACGCCGGTGCTGCTCACGCGCGAGACGCTGCGCGGCGCGCTCCCGGCGCGGGAGGGTGTGGAGGTGGTGAGCCTGGACGCCGCGGCGGAGGAGATCGCGGCGGAGAGCGCCGATAACCCGGAGAGCGGGGCCGGCCCCGGGAGCCTGTCGTACGTCATCTACACCTCGGGCTCCACCGGCGCGCCCAAGGGAGCGCTGATCGAGCACCGCAACGTCGCGCGGCTCTTCGCGGCCACCGAGGCGTGGTTCGGCTTCGGCCCGGGCGACGTGTGGACGCTCTTCCACTCCTACGCGTTCGACTTCTCCGTCTGGGAGCTGTGGGGCGCGCTGCTCTACGGCGGCCGCGTCGTCGTCGTCCCGTTCGATGTGAGCCGTGATCCGGAAGCCTTCCACGCGCTGGTGCAGCGCGAGGGCGTGACGGTGCTCAACCAGACGCCCTCGGCCTTCCGCCAGTTCATGCGGGTGGATGCGGAGCACGGCGGCGATCTGGCGCTGCGCGTAGTGGTCTTTGGCGGGGAGGCGCTGGAGCCCGCCTCCCTGCGCCAGTGGGTGGAGCGCCGCGGCGCCCAGACGCCGCGGCTGGTGAACATGTACGGGATCACCGAGACCACCGTGCACGTGACCTACCGGCCGCTGGGCCGCGAGGACGTCTTCGGCGGATCGGGGAGCCCCATCGGGCGGGCGATCCCCGACCTGCGGCTGTACGTGCTCGACCCGGCGCGGCGGCCGGTGCCGATCGGGGTGCCGGGCGAGCTGTACGTGGGTGGCGCGGGGGTGGCGCGCGGGTACCTGAACCGTCCCGAGCTGACCGCGGAGCGCTTCGTGGACGACCCGTTCGCTCCCGGCCGGCTGTACCGGACCGGCGACCGGGTGCGGTGGATGGCGGACGGGACGCTGGAGTACCTGGGCCGCCTGGACGAGCAGGTGAAGATCCGCGGCTTCCGAATCGAGCTGGGCGAGATCGAGGTGCGCCTGGCCGAGCACCCGGAAGTGCGTGAGGCCGTCGTCCTGGCGCGGGAGGACGTGCCGGGGGACAGGCGGCTGGTGGCGTACGTGGCGGGCGCCGTGGAGGCGGACGCGCTGCGAGCCCACATGCGCCAAAACCTGCCGGAGTACATGGTACCGGGCGCGTTCGTGGTGCTGGACCGGCTGCCGCTGACCGCGAACGGAAAGGTGGACCGCAAGGCATTGCCGGCGCCGGAGCTCGGGCCGGCCGAGGAACGGTACGTGGCACCGCGCACCCCCGTGGAGGAGGTGCTGGCGGGGATCTGGGCGGAGGTGCTGCGCCTGGAGCGCGTGGGCGTGGAGGAAAGTTTCTTCGACATGGGCGGCCACTCGCTGCTGGCCACGCGGATGTTGTCGCGGGTGCGCGAGCGGTTCGGGGTGGAGCTGCCGCTGCGGGCGCTCTTTGAGGGACCCACGATCGCGGAGATGGCCGGGCGCGTGGCCCTTGCCCAGGAAGGGATGGACGCCCAGCTCGCCCAGGTGGACCCGGACGAGATGGCGCAGCTGCTCGCGCTCCTCCGCGCCTCCACCGGCGCATGACCTCCCACGTTCCTCGCGCGCTCCGCATCGGGCGGCGCGGTTCGCCGACCGTGCGGGCGAGCGGGCGGCCGGCCGCCCGCTCG
>DATABU010000316.1:0-2176 GCA_036259415.1 Longimicrobiaceae bacterium | reverse complement strand
CCGGAGCGGGGCCTCGCGGAGCGGTGGGGGACCGCCTGAAAACTCCGCCTCCGGGGCCACGAGCGCAAGTCTCCCGCCCCAACCGGGTGCCCGCGTGAGGGATGCGAGCGCGAAGCGGCGAGACCCGCAGCAGTACCGCGGGGCTCGCCTCCGTTGGGCAGCGTTGTTTGCTGCCCTGCGGAGCCGCAGCCCGACCCGAGCGCCAGCGAGGGGCACGCCCAATCCCGCCCTTCAGCAGGCCAAAAGAACTCAGGACCTCTCCTCCAGAATCCCGTGGCGCTTCCGCCGCTGCCAGAGCACCTTGCGCGAAACCCCCAGCCGCGACGCCGCCTCCTGCACGTTCCCCCCCGTGTCGCGCAGCGTCGACTCGATGTAGAGCCGCTCCACCTCGTCCAGCGTCAGCCCCTTGGGGATGGGGATCACCGCCGTCGCGGGCGCCCCCACCGAGCCGATGAACGCGCTCACCCGCAGCGTCGAGTCGCGCGAGAAGATCATCGACCGCTCGATCAGGTTGCGCAGCTCGCGCGCGTTCCCCGGCCAGTGGTAGCCCTGGAGCCGCTCCAGGTCCTCCGGGTCCAGCGCCGGCACCGGCTTGCCGAAGTACCCGGCGGCGCGGACCACGAAGTGGTGGGCCAGCGCGGGGATGTCGGTGCGCACGTCGCGCAGCGGCGGGAGCACGTGCGAGACCACGTTGAGTCGGTAGTACAGGTCGCGCCGGAAGCGGCCGGCCGCCACCTCCGCCGCCAGGTCCACGTTGCTCGCCGCGACGATGCGCAGGTTGGCCGACATCTCGCGCGTGGAGCCCAGGCGCCGGAAGCTGCGCCCCTCCAGGAAGGAGAGCAGCTTCCCCTGCACCTCCGGCGGCATCTTGCCCACGTCGTCCAGGAAGAGCGTCCCGCTGTCCGCCACCTCCAGCAGCCCCTTCTTCGTCTGCCGGGCCTCCGGGAAGGCGCCCTTCTCGTAGCCGAACAGCTCCGCCTCCAGCACCTGCGCGGGGAGTGAGGCGCAGTTGATCTCCGCCAGGCGCGAGCGCAGCCCGTGGCCCGCGTCGTGGATGGCGCGCGCCACCAGGCTCTTCCCCGTCCCCGATTCGCCCAGCAGGAGCGCGGAGACGTGCGGGGCCGAGGCCACGTTGCGCACGAACTTGCGCACCTCCTCCACCAGCGGGTGCGAGCCGATGACCTGGTTGGGGTCCGCGTCGCCGTCGGCGGCGGGACGCAGGTCGCGCGCGGGGGTCTCCTCCAGGCTGCGCACGATGCGCGTCACCAGCCCCGCGGCGTCGATGGGCTTGGTGACGAAGTCCGTGGCGCCCGCGGCCAGGCAGCGCTCCGCGTCGCCCACCTCGGAGCGCGCCGTGGCGATGATGACCGGCATCCCGCGGTAGCTCTGCCGCACCCGCCGCGTCAGCTCCACCCCGTCCATCCCCGGCATCACCAGGTCGCAGACGATCCCGTCGGGCGGCTCTGTCTCCACCGCCTCCAGCGCCTCCTCAGGGGAGGTGAACCCCTGCGTGCTGAAGCGGCGGAAGCGCTCCAGCTGCGCGGTCAGCAGCGCGAGCTGCACCGGGTCATCGTCGACGATGTAGACGACTGGCTGCATGGCGCCGGGGGGCGGGGGTGGGACGGGAGGGCGGAGCGGCCGGCGTCAGTCCTTCCGCTCCCAGCGGTCCGCGTCGCGGACCCGGTACTTGGTCATGGTGCGGTCCAGCGCCTCCTGGAGGTCGATCTCCATCTGGTTCGCCAGGACCACCAGGACGAAGAGGATGTCGGCCAGCTCCAGCGCGACGTCCCCCTCGGGCTCGTCGGCCTTCTTGGTCTTGGGACCGAAGCGGTGGTTCATCTCCCGCGCCAGCTCCCCCACCTCCTCGGTGAGGCGCGCCAGGTTCACCAGCGGGGGGAAGTACCCCTCCTTGAACTGGGAGATGTAGGCGTGGACCTGGGCCTGCGCTTCCCGGAGATCCATGTGCGGCCGTTCGGGCGGAGTGGGAGGGGCTCGGCGGGTCAACTTATGGCGGCTCCCCACCGGCTGACAAGGCGCGTTGCCCCCCCGGGCGCCCCGGCCTACATTCACGGCGCGCGCGGCGGGAGGCCCCGCGCGCCGCCACTTTCAGCGCCGGGAGGATTCGTTCCGTGAGCCAGCCGCGCGTCGGGATCATCATGGGGAGCCGGTCCGACCG
>DATABU010000315.1:0-3969 GCA_036259415.1 Longimicrobiaceae bacterium | reverse complement strand
CGGTTGTTCGGGTCGATGGAGGCGGCGGCGTCCACGAAGGGCGCCTGCATGCTCATCTCCACCGCGGAGAACAGCCGCCGCCCCGGCGAGAGCACCACGGTGTTGATGGTGCCGGCCAGCGAGGGGAGGTACTGCTCCAGCCCGGTGATCCCCGCGCGCTTCACGAAGAGCGGCGTGTAGTACTGCGTGAAGCCCTCCGCGAACCACAGCTCCCCGGACATGTTGGCCCGCTCGAAGTCGAACGGCTCCAGCGACGCGGGGCGGATGCGCTCCACGTTCCAGACGTGGAAGAACTCGTGCGAAACCGTCCCCAGGTTCTGAATGGCGCCCGTGGAGAGCGGGCGGGTGCTGGTGAGCACGGTGGAGTTGCGGTGCTCCATCCCGTCGCCGGAGACCTGCGGGAGGTAGTCGGCCAGGAAGGTGTAGGTGCCGTAGTCGAAGTCCGGGAGCCCGCCCATGGCGGCGGCCTGCTCGGCGACCACCTTCTTCGCCATCTCCGTGAACGCCGCCGCCTCCGCGGGCGTTCCCGCGTGGTGCAGCGCAAGACGGATGGTGTACGTCTTCCCGCTGCTGGTCACCCGCCAGCTGCGCAGGTCGTGGTCGCTCACCTCGGCCGGCGAGTCCAGCAGGTACTGGAGGTTCGGCGCGGTGAAGGTGTACGGGTCGCTGGTGGGGGCGAGCTGCGTCGCCACCTTCCAGCTCGGGTCCGCCGGGCGGAAGGTCACCCGCGCCGGCCGGTTCTCCAGCCCGCGCGCCCACATGAAGGTGGCGGGGCCGTTGAGGTGGGCGTGCGTGGCGTCGATCTGGGCGTAGGTGCCGTCGCCGCGGTCGCCGAAGAGCGTGTAGGTGAGGCGCACCGTGCCGTCGTGCCCCTCCACCCTCCACCCGTACGGGTCGGGCCGGGTCACCTGGAGCGGGCGGCCGCGCCCGTCCACCGCCCGCACCGAGTACACGTTCTTGCCGAACTCGTGCAGGGCGTAGCGACCCGGCGAGGAGCGGCTCATCCGCGCCTCCAGCGGCCTCCCCGCCGGCAGCTCGCTGAAGGTCACGCTGACCTCGGCCTCGTGGTGCACGGCGTTGGGGAAGGAGACCTCGTAAGCCACCGGCGCCTGCGCGGCGGCGTACGGGGCGGCGAGCACGAGGGCGGCGACGAGCGGGAGCGCGCGGGCTTTCATGCGACGGTGGCTCTGCTGGTTCCGGGGGAATGTCGGGGCGGGGAAGTTTACGCCCGCGAGGGCGCGAACGGCAAACCCGCCCGGCCTTGTACTTCGCCGGACGGGGAGGGTTTCATCCGGCAGGGGCGTGCTACCGCTCCCCGCGCACGGGGAGGAGCAGGAAGGCCACCCCCAGGAAGAGCAGGCCGGTGAAGTAGCGCTGCGGGTCGCCGGTCAGGAGGTAGTAGACGCCGCCCCAGAGGGCGGCGGTCTCGCCCAGCGCCCAGCCGGCCACCAGCAGCGGCACGCGGCGGCGCGGGTCCGGCTCCCGCCCCAGGCGCGAGCGCAGCAGGAGGATCCCCACCGCGGCCACGGACCAGATGCCGAGCCCCGCGTACAGGAACACGGTGTGGTCCAGCCCCGCCGAGGGGGTCCAGTCCGGCTGCCGCACGAGGTACCGGGCGACGCCCCCGAAGGCGAGCGCGCCCAGCAGGATCGCCAGGCGGATGGTCGCCAGGGTGGCGGGGGAGACCGGGCGGGGATCGTTCGCGGAGCGTGTCATCAGGGCGCGGGTCGGGGGATCGTGCCGGGGCGGAGCTTCACCTTCACCACCACCTTCCGCACGCGGTGCCTTCCGCCGGCCATGCACCCCGGCTTGTGTCCGTCGCCCGGCCGGAGCACCGCGAGGTCGCCCGCGCGCAGGAGCAGCGAGCTTGCGGCCTTCGGCTCCTCGTAGAAGACCACGTCGCGCTCCGGGTCGTACTCCCCCGCCGGGACGAGCAGCCGCACGGGCGCGTGGAGGATGCGCTCCTCCCCCGCGGCCACGTACTGCACGTCCAGGTGCGCGCGGTGCGACTCGAAGCGCCGCTCCGTGGACGGCCCCGTGTCGTACGTGTCCACCAGCGCGAACACCTCCTCCCCGCGCACCGGATGGCGCCCGTCGGGAGTCCCCGGGTCCCACCCGCGGAGGAAGTCCACTGCCTCCCGGACCCCCCGCGGGAGCCCGTCAAAGTCGAAGCCGTCGAGAGAATCGAGGATCAACGCAGTCCCAAGTACGAGGTCCACTCCCGCGCCTGCCCCCGGCGCCCCACCGCCGTCCGCAGTTCCGGCGTACCCACATCATCCTGCACGGGGGGAGACTCGCCGGCCGTTTGGCGAGGCTCACCCCGGCGAAGGGAGACAGGCCGTAGTCTGGCCTGGCTCCCGGAGCGGCCCGCCAACCCCAGCCGAAGCCCTACGACTCCTCCTGCGAGCCAAAACCCCCGGACTCCACGAAGTCGATGCCGCGGGCCGTGATGCGCAGGGTGAGCCCGCCCCCGCCCATGCTCTTGACGCGCCCGTGGTCCTCGTGGTAGCGGGCGATGCGCTCGGCGTCGGTGCGCGACAGCCCCAGCTCCTCCGCGACCTCGTAGCCGTCCTCGTAGACCAGCCCGGCTTCCTCGCTGCTCCGGTAGAGCCGCTCCAGGAAGCGCCGCCGGTCCTCGCGCCGGCGCCGGACGAGCTCGGGGTCCAGCGGCCCGCTCACCGCCGCCTCACTTCACGAACGAGCGCAGCAGCTCCCCCATCCGCGCGTCGTAGGGGTCGGCGGAGGGGTCGTCGGCGGCGACCTCCGGGTTGGCCTGCGGCGTCTCCAGGATCAGAGGAATCCCCTGGCTGCGGGGGTCGTTCAGGAGCCAGCGGAAGGCGTCCGCGCCGATCTCCCCCTCGCCGATGAGCACGTGGCGGTCGCGGTTCGAGCCCAGCGCCCCCTCGCTGTCGTTGAGGTGGAAGAACGCCGGCCGCTCGCCGGTCTCGCCCTCCCACTCGTCCAGGATGCGGCGGAGCGCCGCCTCGGACTCCGCGACGTCGTAGCCGGAGGCGTACAGGTGGCAGGTGTCGAGCCCGTAGCCGGTGCGGGGGCGCAGCTCGTCGGGGACGTGGCGGAGGATGTCGGCCACCTCGGCGGCGGTGCGCCCAAGCGTCTGCCCGGCGCCCGCGGTGTTCTCCACCAGCAGGCGGGTGCCCCCGTCCGTCCTGCGCAGCGCCTCCACGATCGCCTTCGCCACGCGCTCGGCGGCCGCCGCGCGGTCGCCGTCCGAGGCGGAGCCGGGGTGGAAGCAGACCGCGCCCACCCCCAGCGCGGTGGAGCGCTCCAGCTCCTTGGAGAGGCCGGCGCTGGCCCGCTCCCACTTCGCCGGGTCCGGGGTGGCGACGCCCAGCACGTAGGCGCCGTGCACCACCACGTGCTCCGGGCGGATCCCCGCCTCCCCCAGCGCCGCGTGGAAGCGCTCCACCTTCTCCGGCTTCATCCCCGCCCGGTCGCCGTAAAAGCGGGGCGGCGCGGTGAAGACCTGCAGCGCCTTCAGCCCGGCGCTGCCCGCCCGGCGGGCCGCCATGTCGATCCCGCCGTTGTCGATGGTGTGCGCGCCGATGTAGCGGGTCATCGCTTCCTGCCGCCGGGGTTCTCGGTTGGGACTGCCGCGAGGGCAAAGCTACGCGGCCGGCCGCCGCCCCGGCAACCGCCGCGGCCTCCGTGAGCCGCGACGCAGCGGAGGAGGACGGTGGAGCGTTTCGCTCCAGCAGCGGGGGCGCACGCACCTTGCAGGCCCATCCGGGACCGGCCGTCGCCCGCCGCGCGTGCCGCGGTTGGGCGAACTTCCCTATGGTGTGCAGCCCCCCCGCGTCGTAAGATGGAGGTGTGGGTGCACCGGGCGGACGGTGCGCCTCCGTGCGAACGTACGTGCGAGGAGCAGGGCGCTCCCGCCCCGAGGGGCGGCCGGCGCCGGAAGACAGGCCGCGATCCACCCCGGCAGCCGCGCGCCGGAGTCACCCAGGG
>DATABU010000314.1:0-3140 GCA_036259415.1 Longimicrobiaceae bacterium | reverse complement strand
CCGGAGCGGGGCCTCGCGGAGCGGTGGGGGACCGCCTGAAAACTCCGCCTCCGGGGCCACGAGCGCAAGTCTCCCGCCCCAACCGGGTGCCCGCGTGAGGGATGCGAGCGCGAAGCGGCGAGACCCGGGAGCAGTTTCCCGGGTCTCGCCTCCGTTGGGCAGCGTTGTTCGCTGCCCTACGGAGCCGCAGCCCGACCCGAGCGCAGCGAGGGGCACGCCCGAACCCGCAGTCAACGCCGTTCAAAGCAACCTCCGGAGCGCCCGGTTCTTGCAGACCGGGAACGGGTGCACGACACCACAGGAGGCACATCCATGCGACGCAGCATCGTAGCAGTCGCCGCGCTCGCGCTGCTGGCCGGGTGCGAGGGGAACAACCTCTTCCCCGAGGACCCCGTGGGGACCGGGGGCGGTCGCCCGGGGAGCATCGGCGGCCTGGTGACCGCGGCGGGGCAGGGCGTCGGCGGGGCGGTGGTCTCGGTGCAGAGCCTGGCGGCCGCAGACACCACCGACGCGGCGGGGCGCTACCGGATCGAGGGCCTGGACGAGGGCGCGTACCGCCTGCTGCTGCGGGTGCCGCCCGGCTTCGACCTGGCGCCGGGGGACAGCACCACCCGCACCGCGAGCCTCGGCCGGGGGCAGACGCTCACCGTGAACTGGCAGCTCCTGCAGGCCACCGGCGGGCCCTGAGGCGGCGGCCGTCACCGGCTCGCTCCCACGGGGGTGGGCGGCTCGGCGCCGGTGAGCACGGCGCGGGCGTTGCGGGCGGCCAGCACGGCCATGCGCGTGCGGGTCCCCCGCGTCGCGGAGCCCACGTGCGGGAGGAGCACCACGTTGGGGAGCTCCAGCAGGGCGCGGTGCACCTCGGGCTCGCGCTCGTAGACGTCCAGCCCCGCCCCCGCGAGCCGCCCCTCGCGCAGCGCCTCGGCCAGCGCGGCCTCGTCCACCAGCGGGCCGCGCGCGGTGTTGACCAGCCAGCTCCCCGGCCGCATGCGCCGCAGCGCCTCGCGGTCCACCACGTGCCGCGTCCGGGGGGTGAGCGGGGCGTGCAGCGTCAGCACGTCGCTGGAGGAGAGGAGCTCGTCCCACGCCGTCCACTCGGCCCGCAGGACGCGCTCTTCGTCGGACGGCAGCCGGGTGCGCGACGCGTAGCTCACCCGCACCCCGAACCCCGCCGCCCGCCGGGCCACCGCCCGCCCGATGCGCCCCATCCCGAAGATCCCCAGCGTCCGGCCGCGCAGGTCGCCGCCCAGGTAGTCCCAGAACCCCCAGCCGCGGAACTCCCCCGCGCGCAGGGATCGCTCGGCCTGCGGCAGCCCCCGCACGACGGCCAGGATCAGCGCCCAGGTGAGGTCGGCGGTGGCTTCGGTGAGCACGTCGGGCGTGTGGGTGACCACCACCCCGCGCGCGCGGCAGGCGGCCAGGTCTACGTGGTCGTACCCCGCGGTGGGGCAGGCGACCACCCGCAGCCGGGGGGCGCGCTCCAGCAGCGCCGCGTCCACCCGCACCGTGAGCAGGGGGAGCAGGGCTTCCGCTTCCGGGAGCGCGTCCTCCCACCCCTCCGGCCCGCGCACCTCGCCGGCTTCCCGGAGCAGCTCCAGCGCCTCCGGGGGGAGCGGGAGGGTGGTGACGGTGGTCGCCACGCCTACCCCAGCGTCTTTTCCCAGAGCGCCAGGTGCGCCATGTCCAGCCCCAGCGCCTGGTGCTCCGCGATGCTCATGCGGGCGAAGCCCAGCGCCGGGAGCACCTCTCCCGCGCGCCGGTCGCGCATGGCCACTCCGGTCCGCAGGCGGCGGACGCCCCGCGCCGCCAGCCACCCCTCCAGCGCGCCCAGCGCCTCCCTCGCGAGCCCCTCCCGCCGCCGCTCCGGGACCACCAGCAGCATCCCCAGCAGGGCCACGTCGGGCTGCGGGTTCCCTGCCCACCACCCCAGCGCGCCCACCGCCTCCCCCGTCTCGCGCAGGGTGACGAGCGCCACGCCCCGGCCGGAGGCGGCGACGGAGCCGCGCAGCTCGCGCTCGGCGGCGTCGGCGTCCGGCTCCGGGCGGCCGGTGACGCCCAGGAAGTAGTCACCCGCCGCGGCGAACACCCGCTGCAGCTCGGGGGCGTCGTCCGGCCCCAGCAGGCGGAGCTCGACGCGGGGGGTGGGGGGGAACGGGGGCGCGACTTCCGGGACGACCATCACGTAGCTCTTGCGGGGTAGGGGTTTGCGGCCCGGCGGGGCGCGGGCCGCTGCGCAGGGAAGTTGCCGGGCACCCCGATGCGGCGTCAAGTTTGAAGTGGAGGCCGTGGCGGGACCCGGCCGGCGGCGAGCACGAACGGGGGGAGATGAGCGTACAGCTGGAGTCGCGCCACTTCTTCATGGCGCGTGACACGGTGCGGAGCCTGACCGGCACGGTCGGCGAGGTGGTGGAGGCGCGGGCGCTCTACGCCGTGATCCGCTGGGAGGACGGCCGCGAGGAGGAGGTGGACCAGCTGGACCCGCGCATCACCGTGGAGGAGCGCGCCGCCCGCGAGTAGGCGCGCGCGCCGCACCCTCACCCGATCCTGCCGTGACCCTTCCCCCCGACCCGCGCTGGTGCGCCCGCATCGCGGCCCACCGCGACCCCCCGGAAGCGGGCCTCCCCGCGGAGACGCCGGGGGCGGCGGACGCGCCGGACGGGCTGGACGAGTCGTGCGACGTCTGCGGATCGGCGCGCACCGAGTGGCGCAAGTGCAAGCTGGTGTGCCTGGACTGCCGCCAGATCGTGAAGAGCTGCGCGGACCTGTGAGCCGCGCCGGAAGCCCCCCAGCCGAGAGGCCGACCATGCGCCGCTCCGCCCTCCTCCTGGCCGTGCTCGCCGCCTGCGCACATCCGACGCACGGCGCGGGGGCGCAGGCGGCGTACGTCGCCGCCATGTCGCGCGAGCACGCGGGGCACACTCCCGTGGCGGGAGCGCCCGCCGTGGTGCGGCCGCGGCAGGAGGTGGTCGGGGAGGAGGTGGTGTACGGCACGGTCGGCGGGGAGGAGCTCCGGGGCTACCTGGCCCGGCCGGCGGGCGCGCGCGCCGACCTCCCGGGCGTCGTGGTGGTCCACGAGTGGTGGGGGCTCAACGACAACGTGCGGGCGATGGCGCGGCGGCTGGCGGGGGAGGGGTACGCGG
>DATABU010000313.1:0-2157 GCA_036259415.1 Longimicrobiaceae bacterium | reverse complement strand
CTGGGGCGCTCCCCGGGGCTCCCGCCGGGGATGTACAGCACGCTGGCCGGGTTCGTGGAGCCCGGGGAGACGCTGGAGGAGGCGGTGGCCCGCGAGGTCCGCGAGGAGACCGGGGTGGAGGTGCGCGACGTGCGCTACTTCGGGAGCCAGCCCTGGCCCTTCCCGCACTCGCTCATGATCGGGTTCACAGCCGAGTACGCGGGCGGCGAGCTGGCGGTCGACCCCGAGGAGATGGAGGACGCCGCCTGGTTCCCGGCGGACGCCCTCCCGCCCGTCCCGCCGAGGCTGAGCATCGCCCGCTGGCTGATCGACGCCTTCCTGGCGGAGCGGGAGGCAGCCGGGAGTTAGGTGGCCGCCGGGCCCGCGCACTCCCGGGCCCGGCCGAGGAGCAGCTCCCGCTCCTTCGCGTTCTGCGTGAGCGACGCCGCCCGCTCGAACTCCGCGCGCGCCTCCTCCGGGCGGCCGAGCCGGGCCAGTAGGTCGCCGCGCACGCTGGGGAGGAGGTGGTAGGAGCGGAGAGCCGGCTCCCCGACGAGCTGGTCCACCAGCTCCAGCCCCGCCGCCGGTCCGAACGCCATCGCCAGGGCGACGGCCCGGTTCAGCTCCACCACGGGCGAGGGGGCGAGCTGGGAGAGAGCGTCGTAGAGCGCCGCGATGCGCACCCAGTCCGTCTCCTCCGCGGTGCGCGCCCGTGCGTGGCAGGCCGCGATGGCCGCCTGGAGCGTGTACGGGCCGAGCGCGCCCCCCAGCTCCACGGCGCGGTCCAGGGCCGCCAGCCCGCGGCCGATCAGGAGCCGGTCCCAGCGCGCGCGGTCCTGGTCGAGCAGGCGGACGGGCTCGCCGCCCGGGCCGACCCGCGCCCGCAGGCGCGACGCCTGGATCTCCATGAGCGCGACCAGGCCGTGCACCTCCGGCTCCCTCGGGGCCAGCCCGGCCAGGACCCGGCCCAGGCGGAGCGCCTCCTCGCAGAGGTCCGGGCGCGTCCAGTGGTCGCCCGCGGTGGCCGAGTACCCCTCGTTGAAGACCAGGTAGACCACCCCGAGCACCGAGGCCAGGCGGGCGGCGAGCTCGTCGCCGCGGGGGACTTCGAAGGGGACGCGCGCCTCCGCGAGGGTGCGCTTGGCGCGGACGATCCGCTGCGCCACCGTGGGAACCGGGACCAGGAACGCCCGCGCGATCTCCTCCGTGGTCAGGCCGCCCAGGAGGCGGAGGGTGAGCGCCACCCGCGCCTCGGTGGAGAGCACGGGGTGGCAGCAGATGAAGACCAGGCGCAGCAGGTCGTCGCCCACGGGGTCGTCGAGCGCCTCGTCGGGGTCGGGCGTCGCCCGCTCCAGCAGCGCCTCCACCTCCACCGCGACCTCGTCCCGCTTCCGGTCGAAGTTCGCGCCGCGGCGGAGGTGGTCGACGGCGCGGCGCTTCGCGATGGCCATCAGCCAGGCGCCCGGCCTGTCCGGGACGCCCGACCGGGGCCACTGCTCCAGCGCCGCGACCAGCGCGTCCTGAGCGAGGTCCTCGGCCAGGCCCACGTCGCGCACCATGCGGGCGAGGCCGGCGATCAGGCGGGCCGACTCGATCCGCCAGACCGCCTCGACCGCGCGGTGCGCTTCCGTCGCGGCCACCGCTACCACGCCGCAGCCGACTGCGCGCGCAGGCGCTCTTCCTGCTCACGCAGCTCGGGGGTGAACGCCTCGCCGAAGTCGTCCGCCTCGAACACCTGGCGCACCTCCACCTCGCCCTCCTGGAAGGGGACCCGCCGGGCCCACTCGATGGCCTCCTCGCGGGACTTCACCTGGATGATCCAGTAGCCGGCCACCAGCTCCCCGGCCGCGGTGAAGGGCCCGTCCACTACGTTCGGCTTCCCGCCCGAGAAGCGGATGCGCGCCCCCCTGGAGCTGGGCTGGAGGCCGTCCCCGGCGAGCATCACGCCCGCCTTCACCAGCTCCTCGTTGTACTTCATCATCCCGGCGAGCTCCTGCTCGGTGGGGAGGACGCCCGCCTCGCTGTTCGCGTCGGCCTTGACCAGCATCATGAACCGCATCGTCGCTTCTCCTGGAGTCCCGGGTCGGAGCCGGGCCGGGTGCCGGGCTCTATAGTGGCGTCGAACGGGGCTCCGCGAAATCGACACGCCCTCCGGCACACGGCAGCGCCCCCCCCCCG
>DATABU010000312.1:0-4716 GCA_036259415.1 Longimicrobiaceae bacterium | reverse complement strand
CCCATCCACCCCAGCCCCACCCAGAGCGCGCCCAGCGGGAGGTGCAGGTTGGCGTTCAGCGCGGCAGCGCCGTAGACCAGCACGCGCCAGTCCCGCCGGAAGGAGCGCATGCCGCTGGAGGCCCAGCGCGCCCGCTGGCTGCGGAAGGCACGCAGCGTCGGCTCGGGGTGGGTGCGCACGCGCGCCGCCGCCTCGGCCGCGTAGGCGATGCGCCCCGCTCCGGAGTGGGCGCGCACCAGGTCGAGCATGAGCATGTCGTCGCCCGCGGGGAGGCGCAGTCCTGGACCGTACCCGCCCACGCGCTCGAACACGTCGCGGCGGTAGGCCAGGCTGTGGCCGGTGGCGCCCAGGGGGAAGCCCAGCCGGGCGCTCGCCGCCATGGCGGTGACCAGCGTCAGGAACTCGAACGCCTGCACCCGCTCGAAGAAGGTGCTCCCCCGCCCCGTCTCCAGCTCCGAGTAGCCCAGGACCATCGCCACTCCGGGGCGGAAGGCCCGCGCCATCCCCTCCACCCAGCCGGGGCTCACCCGGCAGTCGGCGTCGGTGAGGAGCACCAGCTCGCCGCGGCCGGCCTCCACGCCGCGCTGCAGCGCCAGCTTCTTGGGCGCGACGCCGGGGGGCACCGCGTCCTGCCTCAGCAGCCGGAAGCGCCCCGGGAGCGCCTCCGCCGCCGCGCGCACCAGCGCAGAGGTGCCGTCGGTGGAGCGGTCGTCCACCACCACCACCTCGAAGCACGAGTACGTCTGCGCGGCCAGGTCGCGGAGGAGGCCGGGGAGCCGCGCCTCCTCGTTGCGGGCGGCGACCACCACCGTCACGGAGGGCGCGTGCGCGGCCGGGGGCGGCTCGGGGCGGCGCAGCGCCCGCAGGAACGCCGCGGCGACCGCGGCGTACACCGCCATCACGGCCCAGGTGAAGACGAGCAGCGAGGGCAAGCGGGGGGCGATCCTCCTGCACGGGACGGGGCGACGGCGGAACGCCCGCTGCACCCCGCCAGGAGCGTGCCCGTGGAAAGTTCACGGAATGGACGCCGGGACGTGACAGCCGGCAGGGTTCGTGCTAGGTTGTCTGCGCACGCAAAGGCGTGTTCTCTCCGCCTCCGGTCCCATCCCGAACCGACCGACGAAATGGCCGTCACCGACTACCTCCGATCGAACCGCGAGCGCCACCTCGGCGAGCTCTTCGACTGGCTCCGCATCCCCAGCGTCAGCGCGAAGTCCGAGCACCGCGGCGACACCCGCCGCGCCGCCGAGTGGCTGGTGGAGCGCATGCTGGAGGCCGGCCTGCAGACCGCGGAGGTGGTCGCCACGGGGGGGCACCCCATCGTGATCGGCGAGTGGCGCGGCGCCCCCGAGGGCGCGCCCACCCTGCTGGTGTACGGCCACTACGACGTGCAGCCGCCCGAGCCGCTGGACGAGTGGACGACGCCCGCCTTCGAGCCGGACCTCCGCGGCGGCAGGATCTACGCGCGCGGCTCGGTGGACGACAAGGGGCAGGTCTACCTGCACCTTAAGGCGGTGGAGGCGCACATCGCCGAGAACGGCAGCCTCCCGGTGAACGTGGTCTTCGTGGTGGAGGGCGAGGAGGAGGTCGGCTCCCCCAACCTGCAGGACATCCTGGTGGGGAACCGCGAGCGCCTGGCGTGCGACGCGGTGCTGATCTCCGACACCACCATGTTCGCGGAGGGGCTCCCCTCGGTGACGGTGGGGCTGCGCGGGCTGGCGTACATGGAAATCCACGTGCAGGGCCCGGCCACCGACCTGCACTCCGGCTCGTACGGCGGCGCGGTGGTGAACCCCGCCAACGCACTGGCGAAGATCATCGCGCAGCTTCACGACGAGGACGGGCGTGTCGCTGTGGCCGGGTTCTACGACGACGTGCGCGACCTCACCCCCGAGGAGCGCGAGGCGAGCCGCCGGCTCCCCTTCGAGGAGGAGGAGCTGCGCCGGGAGGTGGGCGCCCCCGCCCTGGGCGGCGAGGAGGGGTGGACGGCGCTTGAGCGGAAGAGCGCCCGCCCCACGCTGGACGTGAACGGGCTCCTCTCCGGCTACACCGGCGAGGGGGCGAAGACGGTGCTCCCCGCCCGCGCCATGGCCAAGGTGTCCATGCGGCTGGTGCCGGACCAGGACTTCCGCGACATCGAGGAGAAGTTCGCGCGGCACGTGCAGGAGATCGCGCCCCCGGGGGTGACCGTGCGGGTGGAGGCGCTGCACGGGGGGCAGCCCTGGCGGGCCGACCCCAAGGAGCCTATCTTCCAGTCGGCCGTGCGCGCCCTGGAGCGCGCCTTCGGCCGCGCCCCCGTGTTCTCGCGCGAGGGCGGCTCCATCCCCATCGTGCAGGCCTTCCAGCAGACCTTCGGCGCGCCCGTCCTCCTCCTCGGCTTCGGCCTCCCGGGGGAGAACGCCCACGCGCCCAACGAGTGGATGTCGGAGGACAACTTCTACCGCGGGGCCGAGGCCATCGCGATCCTCTACGATGAGCTATAACGAGCACGCCGTCCGGGAGCGCCCGGCCCCGTACGCGGGGTCCGCCGAGCGCGACGCCCGGAGGTTCGTCGAGGAGCACGTCGCCGTGCTCGCCCCCCTGCTGCGCGAGTCGCACCTGGCGTCGTGGTGCGCCGCGGTGGGCGAGGGCGACGACGCGGAGGAGCGCTCCGCGCGGGCGCGCTCCGCGGTCAAGCGCCTGTACGCGGACCCGGAGCGCGCGGAGCGGGTGCGCGCCTGGCTGGCCTCGGGCGAGGTGCGCGACCCGCTCCTGCGGCGGCAGCTGCTGCTCCTGGACCTGGAGCACACGGGCAACCAGCTCGCCGACGACACCATCGACGACCTGGTGCGCCGCAGCGCCTCGCTCGAGGCGACCTTCTACACCTTCCGCTCCTCGCTCGACGGCGAGCGGGTGACCAACAACGTCCTCCTGGACGTGCTCCGCGACGAGCGCGACTCGGCGCGGCGTCGCGAGGCGTGGGAGGCGAGCAAGCAGGTGGGCCGCGAGGTGGCGGAGCCGCTGCGGGAGCTGGTCCGCCGGCGCAACGCCGCGGCGCGCTCGCTGGGCTTCGAGAACTACTACCTGATGGAGCTGCAGCTCCAGGAGCTGGACGAGACGCGCCTGTTCGGCGTGCTCGACGGCCTCCGCGAGGAGAGCGACCCCGCCTTCCGCCGCCTGCGGGACGAGATGGACGCCACGCTGGCGGAGCGCTACGGCGTCGCGCCGGAGGAGCTGCGCCCCTGGCACTGGGGCGACTTCTTCGGGCAGGAGGTCCCCTCGGTCTCGCCGGTGGACCTGGACGGGATCTTCCGGGAGGTGGACCTGGAGGGGGTCGCGGCCGACTTCTTCCACGGCATCGGCCTCCCCGTGGAGGACGTGCTGGCGCGGAGCGACCTCTACGAGCGCGAGGGCAAGGACCAGCACGCCTTCTGCATCGACATCGACCGCGAGGGCGACGTCCGCACGCTCTGCAACCTGCGGCCCAACGAGAAGTGGGCCTCCACGCTCCTGCACGAGCTGGGGCACGCGGCGTACGACAAGTTCATCCCGCTCTCCCTCCCCTTCCTGCTGCGCACCCCGGCGCACACGCTCTCCACCGAGTCCATCGCCATGTACATGGGGCGGCTCACGCGCGACCCGGAGTGGCTGCGCGAGGTGGTGGGGGCGGAGCTGGGCGCGGAGGAGGCGGAGGAGATCCGGCGGCAGCTTCGCGCCTCCATGCTGGTGTCGGCGCGCTGGATCCTGGTGATGGTGTACTTCGAGCGCGAGCTGTACCGCGACCCCGACCGCGCGGACCTGAACTCGCTCTGGTGGGACCTGGTGGAGCGCATCCAGTTCATCCGCCGCCCGGAGGGGCGCGACGAGCCGGACTGGGCGGCGAAGATCCACTTCTCCACCGCGCCGGTCTACTACCACAACTACCTGCTGGGCGAGCTGATGGCGTCGCAACTCACCTGGTACCTCGGGCGCGAGGTGCTGCGCGGGCACCGCGGGAGCATCCGCGGGGTGGAGGAGGTGGGGCGCTGGCTGCGCGAGCGGATCTTCGCGCGGGGTTCGTCGCTGGACTGGAACGAGCTGCTGGTGCAGGCCACGGGCGAGGGGCTGAACCCGCACTACTTCGTGGAGGAGTTCGTGGCAGCGTGACGTAGTCCACACTGGAGGAAGGAAGAGCCGCTCCGGGACCTGGGGCGGCTCTTTCTTCGTTTCGTTCTGCGGAGTCAGCAGAGGCGAACCACCAGATGGTGGGCCGGTGTAATGTCACTCGCCTTCTTCGTCTGCGAGCCAGCGGCGCACGGTGCCTGCAACTCGGCTTGCGCCGATCTGCTCATAGAAGCCGAGCGCCTGCCTCCAGAGGCGCACAGCCTCCGCCCTCTCTCCTTGCGTGTCGAGCACTACACCGAGATTCGCGTAAGCGTTCGCCATCCCTTCCAAACTGCCGAGTCGCTCGTTGATCTCCAGCGCCTTGCGGTGCATTTGCTCTGCACCATCCAGATCGCCTCGCATTTTGAGGATGATCCCGAGATTGCCGTAGGCTCCTGCCACCCCCTCCAACCTGCCGAGTCGCTCGTTGATCTCCAGCGCCTTGCGGTGCATCTGCTCGGCCTCGCTCAACTTGCCCCACGTGAAGAAAATGATGCCGAGAGTTCGATGTGCATCAGCAACTCCTTCGAATAACCCCAAACGCTCACTCGCCTCCAAGGCCCTCCGACTGACTCGCTCTGCGGCCTCAAGGTC
>DATABU010000311.1:0-3219 GCA_036259415.1 Longimicrobiaceae bacterium | reverse complement strand
GCGGCTGCGCTCCTCCCGCGGCGCTCCCGCGGCGCCCGGTGGGGGCGCCATGCCGACGCTGGCGCAGGCGGTGGCGCGGGCGCAGTCCGCGGTGGAGGAGCGGCTGATCCGCGACGCGCTCCAGCAGACGGGGGGGAGCCGCACCCGCACCGCCGAGCTGCTGGGGATCAGCCGCAAGACGCTCTTCAACAAGATCCAGGAGCTGGGGATCGAGCCCGGTGATGGGTAGCCCGGAGGCTCGTGCCCGCCCTCCTCCCCCGTTCCCACGTTCGTCGGACGGCGCCCAGAACCGGACCTCCCGCGCCCGTCCGGACCTTCCCCCAAACCCGGGACTCCCATGAAGCGGTTGCTGCCGTTCACCCTCCTGTTCGCCGCCCTGCCCGGCGCCCTCGGCGCGCAGGCCCGGCCCCCCTCCCCTGAATTCCGGATCTCGTACGAGGAGGAGACGCTCCCCAACGGCCTCAAGGTCATCTACCACGTGGACCGCTCCGCCCCGGTGGCGGCGGTCGACATCTGGTACGACGTGGGCTCCAAGCACGAGCAGCCCGGGCGTACCGGCTTCGCCCACCTCTTCGAGCACATGATGTTCATGGGCTCGCGGAACGTGGGCCAGCGCGAGCACTACGACCTGCTCGCGGAGGCGGGCACCCGCGCCGGACCCGACGCCAACGGCACCACTTCCTTCGACCGGACCAACTACTTCGAGCAGTTCTCCTCCAACTACCTGGAGCGGGCCCTCTGGCTGGAGGCCGACCGGATGGGCACCCTCCTGGAGACGCTCACCCCGGAGAAGCTCGACCTGCAGCGCGACGTGGTGAAGAACGAGCGCCGGCAGAGCTACGACAACCAGCCGTACGGCATCTGGATGGAGAAGCTGCTCTCCCACACGTTCCCGGCGGGGCATCCGTACAGCCACTCCGTCATCGGGTCGATGGCGGACCTCTCCGCCGCGACCCTGGACGACGTGCGCAGCTTCTTCCGCACCTACTACGCCCCCAACAACGCGGTGCTGGCGGTGGTGGGAGACATCGACGTCGCCGAAGCGAAGCGGCTGGTCCGCAAGCACTTCGGCGACATCCCCCGGGGTCCCGACGCGCCCCCCCTCCGCGACGCCTCGCTCCCGGCGAAGATCGGGGCCTCCCCGCGCGAGGTGGTGGACGACGCCAACGCCCCCGCGCCCCGGGTCTACGTCGCGTACCGGATGCCGCCGGCCCGCGACCCGCGTGCCGAGTCGGTGCAGCTGCTGGCCAGCATCATCGGGGGGCTCCAGTCGAGCGCGCTCGACGAGTCGCTGGTGCGCCGGCAGCAGATCGCCACCGGCGTGTCGGCCTTCAACTTCGGCCTGCTCGACGGGGCCGACCTCCTGGTGGTGACCGCCACGGGGAAGCCGGGGAGCGACCCCGACGCACTGGAGCGGGCGCTCCTCGCGGAGCTGGACCGGATGGGGCAGGAGATCACCTCCGAGGCGCTCGGCCGGGCGCGGGCCACCCGGCGCTTCCAGGTGGTCAACGGGCTCCAGAACATGGGCGGCTTCGGCGGGCGGGCGGACCTGCTCGCGGAGGCGTGGACCTACCACCGCGACCCGAACTGGGTCAACACGCGGCTCGCGAAGTACGACGCGGTGACGGTGGAGGGCGTCCGGGCCCTCGCCGCCGAGCGCCTGACCCCGGACAACCGCGCCGTCGTCGTCTTCGTCCCCAGGAAGAACTCCCCGGAAAAGGTGGGGCAATGAGAAACGGAACCATCCTGTCGCTGATCGGGCTCGCGGTGCTCACCCTCGCCGGGGGCCCGGCCCTCGCCCAGGAGCCGCAGAAGGAGAGCCCGCCCCCGCCCGGCGCGCTCCGCCCCTTCATCATCCCCCGGGCGCAGGAGTTCCGGCTCGCCAACGGCATGCGCGTGGTGGTCGTCGAGCGCCATACGCTCCCCGTGGTGACGGCGCAGCTCCTGGTGGACGCGGGCGCCGTCTACGAGCCGCAGGAGAAGAGCGGGCTCGCCGTGCTCGCCGCGGGCCTGCTGAGCCAGGGGACGCGGACCCTGACCGCGACCGAGCTCGCGGAGAGAATGGAGGCGCTGGGGGCACAGTTCTGGACCTCGGCCGGCCTCAACGGGGCCTGGGTGGCGGTGACGGCCCTGACGGACGCCTTCCCCGAGGCGCTCGCCCTCGCCGGCAGCGCGGTGTCCGAGCCGGCGTTCCGGGAGGCCGACTTCGAGCGGCGGAAGACCCAGGCCATCGCCGGCTACGCGCAGAGCCAGGCGAACGTGCAGAGCCAGGCCGCGACCATCTTCAACCGCGCCATCTTCGAGCCCTCCGCGCCCCACTCCCGCCGTCCGGCCGGGACGCAGGCATCCCTCTCCGGCCTCACCCGCGACGACGTGGTGGCGTGGCACCGGGCCATGTACGCCCCGGCGAACAGCACCCTGCTCCTGGTGGGCGACGTCACCGTCCCGGAGGCCCGCCGCCTGGCCGAGCAGGCGTTCGGGAAGTGGAGCGCGCGCGGGGTGCCCCGCCCGGAGGTGAAGAGCCCGGTGCGCGCCCAAGCCGGCACCCGCGTCATCCTGGTGGACCGGCCCGGGTCGGTGCAGTCCGGGGTGTACCTGGGCCATGCCGGGATCGGGAGGAACGACCCGGACTTCCTCCGCATGACGGCCCTGAACCACGTGCTCGGCGGAGGCGCCATCGCGCGGCTCAACAAGAACCTCCGGGAAAAGCACGGGTGGACCTACGGCGCCTTCTCGGTGCTGAACGCCATGAAGGCCACCGGGACCCACTACGTCACCACCTCGGTGCGCACCAACGCCACCGACTCCGCGCTGGTGGAGGCGGTCCGGGAGTACCGGCGCATCGCGCAGGAGCCGGTCCCGGCGGACGAGCTGAAGGGGGCGCTCTCGAACCTGGTCACCAGCTTCCCCAACTCGGTGCAGAGCGTGCAGGAGCTGGCGGGGCGGATGGAGACCGTGCTCACCTACGACCTCCCGCTGGACTACTACGGCTCGTACCGGGAGCGGCTGGCCGCTCTCACCCCGCAGGAGGTGGCGGAGGCGGCCCGGAAGCACCTCCGGCCCGACGCGCTCACCGTGGTGGTGGTGGGCGACCTGGCCCAGATCGAGGCGCCGGTCCGCGCGCTGAACCTGGGCGCGGTGGAGGTCTGGAGTCTGGAGGGCGAGAAGCTGCGCTGAGCGTGGTCCAGCGATGAAGCACGGGGGCGGGGCTCCGACCGG
>DATABU010000310.1:0-2628 GCA_036259415.1 Longimicrobiaceae bacterium | reverse complement strand
CGCCCCCCCGGCGACCCGCAACCGCTGACGTGGAGAACGAAAGTGCCCAGGATCTGGATCGGCGGGCTCGGTCTCGTCGTGCTCGTCTCGGGGGTGGCCTGCGCGGCGGCGGCCGCCGGTGGGAACCGCTGGAGCGAGGAGGAGGTCAAGGAGATCCGCTCGCTGTGGATCGAGGAGCTGGAGCCGCTCCCGGCCGACCCGTCGAACCGGTACGCGGACGACACCGCGGCAGTGCGGCTCGGGCACCGGCTCTTCTTCGACACCCGGCTGAGCTCCAACGGCGCGGTGTCGTGCGGCACCTGCCACCTCCCCGGCCGGCAGTTCCAGGACGACGTGCCCCTGGCGCGGGGCGTGGGGAGCACCGACCGGCGCACCATGCCCATCGCCGGCACCGCGTACAGCCGCTGGCTCTTCTGGGACGGCCGCAAGGACAGCCAGTGGGCGCAGGCGCTGGGGCCGCTGGAGAGCCCGGTGGAGCACGGCGGCACACGGGCGCTGTACGCGCACGTCGTCGCGGAGCACTACCCCGAGGAGTACGAGCGGATCTTCGGCCCGCTCCCCGACCTCGCGGGGGTGCCACGGAAGGCGGGACCCGTCGCCGATCCGGAGGCGCGGGCGGCGTGGGAGAGCCTCCCGGAGGAGCAGCGGGAGGCGGTCACCCGGGTGTACGTGAACCTGGGCAAGGCGATCGCCGCCTACGAGCGGCGCCTCCGGCCGGCCCCCGCGCGCTTCGACCGCTACGTCGCGAGGCTGCTGGCGGACGGGCATGCCCCGGACACGATCCTCACCGACGACGAGGAGGCGGGGCTCCGGCTCTTCATCGGCAAGGCCGGCTGCACGCAGTGCCACAACGGCCCGCTCCTCACCGACGACCACTTCCACAACACGGGCGTGGCCCGGGCGGCCGGGCTTCCCGAGGACCCCGGGCGGGCGCGGGGAGCGAAGCAGGTCCTGGAGGACGAGTTCAACTGCCGGAGCCGCTACAGCGACGCGCGCCCGGAGGACTGCGCCGAGCTGGAGTTCCTGGAGCCCGACGGACACGAGCTGCTCCGCGCCTTCAAGGCGCCCTCGCTCCGCGGCGTGGCCGACCGTGCCCCGTACATGCACGCGGGGCAGATCGCGACGCTCGGCGAGGTCATCGAGCACTACGACCGCGCCCCCCGCGCGCCGGCGGGGCACACGGAGATCCGCCCGCTTCGGCTGAGCCGGAAGGAGCGGGCGCAGCTGGAGGCGTACCTGCGCACCCTGGACGCACCCGTCGACGCCGAGCGGTGGCTGCTCGAGCCGCCGCGGCACACCAGCGAAAGGAGAGGTGGAGAATGAGCGAGACGATCGTTGCCGTGCTGAACGGAGCCGTGCAGGCGCTGGCCTTCGCGCTGGTGGCGCGCATGGCGGGCGAGCGCTACCGGATCTGGCTGCACGCGGGGATGCTCGTCGTGGCCGCGGGGCTGTACGTGGTCTTCGCGGCGCGGGGGGGATCGGCGGTCGGCGTGGCCGTGGAGCTGGTGGGCGTGGCCGGCTTCGGGGGCCTGGCGGTCCTGGGGCTCGCGCGCCGGGCCCCGGGACTCCTCGCTCTCGGGTGGGCGCTGCACCCGGCCTGGGACGCCGCGCTCCACACCGCCGGGAGCTTCGAGGCGTACACGCCCGACGGATGGGTGGCGGCCTGCTTCGGGTTCGACCTGGTCCTGGCGGCGCTGATCGCGCGCGGGTGGGCCGGGGCGCCGGCCCGGCTCCGGCCGGTGCCTGCCTGAACGTCAGCCGGTACGTTCAAGGAACGCAGCCGGTTCCTTCAAGTGCGACCCGGGGGTGCGCCGGTAGCTTGTACCCCCGGGGGCACGGTCCCCCGACCCTTCTTCAGCCGACCATCCACCGGAGGAATCCCACATGCCGTTCGCCGTGCGCCATCGCCACGACCCACCGTCCGTCCGCGAGCCCCTGCCCGGCCTCGTGGTCCGGCGCGAGACGAACGCCGCCGTCGTGGCGGCGGTCCAGGGCGCTCCGGAGGCGGAGGTCGCGCGCCGCTTCGCCGCCGGCCACCGCGCGTACCTCGCCTGGTGGGCGGGCCTGCCCGCCGCCTGGGGGTGGGTCGCCACCCGCACCGCCGAGATCGGGGAGCTGGGCTCCGCGTTCGAGATCCCAGCGGGGGACCGGTACCTGTGGAACTTCGTTACGCTGCCGGCGCACCGCGGAAAGGGGATCTACCCGCGGCTGCTGGACGCGATCGTCCAGGCCGAAGGCCGTGAGGCGGAGCGCTTCTGGATCGCCTACGCGCCGGAGAACCACGCGTCCGCCGCCGGGATCCGCAAGGCGGGCTTCACGACCGTCGCGGAGCTTTCCTTCGACGCCGCGGGGCGGCCCGCGGTCAGGGAGCTGGCGGAGGGCGGCGACGCGGTGGCGCGCATGCTCGGCCTCCCCCTCGCGGAGGAAGCGCTCTCCCCCTGCTGGCACTGCGCCCGCAAGGCCACCCATCCGGACGCCCCCTGCCGCGGCGGAGAGTGCACGTGCGACTACCAGAAGCTCAGGAGCGGGCGCGCGGCGTGAGCCGGCGGCCCGTCCGCCGCGACTCCGCGGCGGGCACCGGGAAACTGACGGACGACCGGGAGACAGCCGTGATGCAGCGATACGAGG
>DATABU010000309.1:0-9760 GCA_036259415.1 Longimicrobiaceae bacterium | reverse complement strand
GGCTCTGCGGCTGGCGGGGCAGAGGGTGCTCGTCCTGCCGGTGCAGGCGGCGAGCGGGATGCCGGGGAGGCGCACGACCGCCTGGAGCGGGAGCTGCTCTTCGCGCTGGGAGAGCGCGAGCCCCGGGCGACCTGGATCGCGCCGGAGGTGCTGGAGCGGGCGCTGCGCCGCTCGCCGGGGTTCGCGGGGAGCCCGCGGACCCTCCCGGCCGACCCGCTGGTGCACCACCGGGAGCGGCGCGCCGTGGAGCCGCTGGCAGGGGAGCTGCGGCGCTACGCCGCGCTCACCGACGTGCGCCTGGTGCTGCTGCCGCGGGCGGCCTCGTTCGCGCGCGCCGAGGGCGCGGCGGAGGGGCGCGTCCGCATCGACGCGGCGCTGATCGACGCGCGCAGCGGCGACGTGCTCTGGTGGGGGGAGGCCGAGGGCGACCCCCGCGCCGAGGCGGACGCCGCCGCGCTGGCGAGCGCCGCGGCGGCGCTGGCAGCGCGCATGGCGTCGCCGGGCGCGCGGTGACCGCGCCCGCCCGTTCCGGCGCCTGGAACGCACCTTGCCCACGACGCTCCCGGCCGGACCCTGCGTCCGCCGGGGCGCATCACATCGTACGCACGCTTCCATGGCCCAGACCGTAACCCTGATCCCCGGCGACGGGATCGGACCGTCCATCACCGACGCCGTGGTCCGCATCGTCGAGGCGGCGGGCGCCGACATCGAGTGGGACCGGCAGGAGGCCGGGATGGCCGCCCTCCAGTCGCAGAACACCCCCATCCCCGACGCGACGCTCGACTCGATCCGGTCCACCTGCGTCGCCCTGAAGGGGCCGCTCACAACCCCGGTGGGGACCGGCTTCCGCTCCATCAACGTCGCGCTCCGCAAGGAGTTCGAGCTGTACGCCAACGTCCGCCCCGCCCGGACGCTGGTCCCCGGGGGGCGCTACGAGGACATCGACCTGGTCCTCATCCGCGAGAACACCGAGGGGCTCTACAGCGGGGTGGAGCACTACGTGGGGATCGGCAAGGACCCGCGCGCCGCCGCCGAGTCGGTGATGCTCGTCACCCGCTTCGGGGTGGAGCGCATCGTCCGCTACGCCTTCGAGTACGCCGTGAAGCACGGGCGGCGGAAGGTGACGCTGGCGCACAAGGCCAACATCCTCAAGTACACGCAGGGGCTCTTCCTGGACATCGGGAAGGAGATCGCGAAGGAGTACGAGGGGAGGGTGGAGTTCGAGGACCGGATCATCGACGCCACCGCCATGATGCTGGTGATGGACCCGTACCGCTTCGACGTGATCGTCTGCGAGAACATGTTCGGGGACATCCTCTCCGACCAGATCGCGGGGCTCGTCGGCGGGCTGGGGCTGGCGCCCGGGGCCAACATCGGCGCCGACGCCGCCATCTTCGAGGCGGTGCACGGCTCGGCCCCGGACATCACGGGGAAGGGGATCGCCAACCCCTCGGCGCTGCTCCTGGCCGCGGTGATGATGCTCCGCCACCTGGAGATGGACGACCAGGCCGGCCGTGTCCAGGCCGCGCTGGAGGCGGTCATCCACGAGGGCGACTCCACCACGCCGGACCTGGGGGGGACGGGGTCCACGGACAGCTTCGCGGACGCCGTGATCCGCCGCCTGTGAGCGCGCCGCACCCCTCCACCGCCTGCCGCCGGTGCGGCAGGGAGACCGCGGCCGGCAGGGCCGAGGCGGAGGGGGTGTGCGCGGAGTGCCGGGCGGGCGTGGTGCGGCGCGCCACCCCCGTCGCCTTCGGCGTCGCGGTGCTGGTGGCCGTGCTGTACCTCCTCGTTCTGGCCTGGACGGGCGCCCTCGCCAGCCCCAACTTCGTGGTGTTCTGGCTCGCGGTGGGGGCTCTGCTCGCCTTTGGCGCCTACAAGGTGACGCGCCGCGTCGCCTTCGACGTGATCCGCGCGCGCGCCATGCGCTCCGACCCCGGCTGACATGCGCTTTCCCGGCTGGATCCGTTCTCCCTGGGTCACCGTGGCCGTCGCCGTGCTGGGCGGCCTCTCGCTGGGGCTGGGGCTGGGCCGGTTGTGGGACCGCCCCAGCGTACTGGCGGGGGCCTACGCCCTGCTGGGGGTGATCCTCCTCTGGTGGGCGATCTCCGACTCGCGCAAGGCCCGCCCCGACACGCCCGAGAGCGAGGCCGACGGCTCCCACACCATCGAGTAGCCGCGCCCCCGCAGGTTGCCCGGCCGGCGGGGCCCCGTATATTGCGGGGCTTCGCCGGTTTGCCGTTCCCGACTCCGAACCCGCACCGTCCCGACAATGGCCAGGTTCCAGGGCGTAGACTACTACGACATCGACTCGCTGCTCACCGAAGAGCAGCGGATGATCCGCGATACCGTGCGTGAGTGGGTGGAGGACAACCTCATGCCGGTGATCAACGACGCCTACATCGGGCGCTACCTGCCCAGGCAGCTGATCCCCGGGATGGCGGAGCTGGGCGTCTTCGGCGCCAACCTCCCGGAGGAGTACGGCTGCGCCGGGCTGGACAACGTCTCGTACGGCCTCATCATGCAGGAGCTGGAGCGCGGCGACTCCGGGATCCGCTCCTTCGCCTCGGTGCAGGGCGCGCTCTGCATGTACCCCATCTACGCCTTCGGCTCGGAGGAGCAGAAGCGCGAGTACCTCCCCCGCATGGCCGCCGGCGAGGTCATCGGGTGCTTCGGGCTCACGGAGCCGGACTTCGGCTCCAACCCCGGCGGGATGATCACCCGCGCGCAGAAGACCGGCGACGGCTGGGTGCTGAACGGCGCCAAGATGTGGATCACCAACGGCTCCACCGCCGACATCGCCATCGTGTGGGCCAAGACCGGAGAGCTCTCCGACACCAGGTCCATCCGCGGCTTCGTCGTCCCCACGGACACGCCGGGCTTCACCGCCAAGGACCAGAAGGGGAAGCTGTCCCTGCTCGCCTCGGACACCTCGGAGCTGGTGCTGCAGGACGTGCGCGTCCCCGACGCCGCGCTGCTCCCCGGCTCCGGCGGCCTGAAGAGCCCGCTGATGTGCCTCACCCAGGCGCGCTACGGCATCGCCTGGGGGGCGGTGGGCGCGGCCATGGCCTGCTACGACGAGGCGGTGAGCTACGCCAGGAACCGGGTCCAGTTCGACGGCAAGCCCATCGCCGCGACGCAGATCCAGCAGACGCGCCTGGCCGAGATGCTCACCGAGATCACCAAGGCGCAGCTCCTCTGCTGGCGCCTGGGCAGCCTCAAGGACGAGGGCGGCATGCGCCCGGAGCAGGTCTCGCTCGCCAAGCGCAACAACGTCCACATGGCGGCGGAGATCGCCCGCGAGACGCGGCGGCTGCTGGGCGGCAACGGCATCCTGGTGGAGTACCAGGCCATGCGCCACATGGCGAACCTGGAGTCGGTGTACACCTACGAAGGGACGCACGACATCCACGGGCTGATCCTGGGGCAGGACATCACCGGCTTCCCGGCGTACTGATGCCGGATGCGCGTCGGGCGGGGGTGGACGGCTCGGGTTCGGGCGTGCCCCTCGCTGGCGCTCGGGTCGGGCTGCGGCTCCGTAGGGCAGCAAACGACGCTGCCCAACGGAGGCGAGCCCCACGGAACGACTGTGGGTCTCGCCCCTTCGGGCTCGCATCCCTCACGCGGGCGCCCAGCCTGGGGCGGGCTGCACGCGGGCCGATGCGCACGGGCGACAGGACCGCGCTGCGGGCCGGGTGGGGTTGTGTGGGCATGGCTCCGGTGTTACGTTGAATGGCTCGCGGCGATACGGGGGGCGCACGGTTAGGGCGGCTCCCCGGAGCGCCGCGGGAGGTTGACACTGGGGTCGGAGAGGGTTAGGTTTTCCGTCCTGTTCGACAACGCACCGATAGCTCAACTGGCAGAGCAGGGGACTCTTAATCCCAAGGTTGTAGGTTCGATTCCTACTCGGTGCATTCGACGACAGAGTGGTTTTTGCGCCCGTAGCTCAGCTGGATAGAGCGTCTGACTACGGATCAGAAGGTCGGGAGTTCGAATCTCTCCGGGCGCACCTTGGCAGGGTTGGAAGGAACCGTGGACGGCGCGCTCCTGTGGCGGAATTGGTAGACGCGCTAGATTCAGGATCTAGTGGGCGTAAGCCCGTGGAGGTTCGAGTCCTCTCGGGAGCACTGCTCGCGGTTCTCGCTGGTCCGGTTGCCCAGGTGCTGAAATTGGTAGACAGGCCAGACTAAGGATCTGGTGCCGGAAACGGCGTGGAGGTTCGAGTCCTCTCCTGGGCACTACCTGTTTGACAACACGGGAGGCGAGTGAGGATCGCGGCACCCCCGGGTGTCGAGGAAAGTCCGAGCTCCGCAGGGCAGGGTGCCGGCTAACGGCCGGGCGTCGCAAGGCGACGGAAAGTGCAACAGAGAGCAGACCGCCGATGGCTCCGGTCTCCGGGGCACAGGCAAGGGTGAAAGGGTGCGGTAAGAGCGCACCGCGCTCCTGGCGACAGGGGCGGCATGGCAAACCCCACCCGGAGCAAGGCCAAATAGGGGATGAGGGGCGGCCCGCCCCGCTGAATCCCGGGTAGGCTGCTAGAGGCCGGCGGCAACGTCGGTCCCAGAGAAATGATCCTCCTCCGCTCCGGCGGAGAACAGAACTCGGCTTACACCGCCTCCCACGAACGCGCGCCCGTAGCTCAGCTGGATAGAGCGTTGGCCTCCGGAGCCAAAGGTCACAGGTTCGAATCCTGTCGGGCGCACTCGGTAAACGAAGCCTCCACCGCGACTTGCGGTGGGGGTTTCGTCGTTCTTCCACCCCTCGGAGCGCGCGGGCAACGGTCCGGGTAACAGACCCGCCCTCCATGCCGGGCGCCACGTGTCCGATTCCGGAGCACACGTTCCCAGGGCCGGACGAGCGAGGCGACAGCGCCCGCGTTCCAAGATCAGCTAACTCGCTGAGGTCCAATGGCTTCGGATCGGGCCTCCTCGCGGTCCACTCCTTCCATAGTCGTCGCCTCGCCCCACGCTCCACCTGGGCCACGCCGCACAACTGGCGGGATCCGTGGGGGAGGGCTCGAACCCTTTGGCGGTTTCCCCCATCTGACAGGATAGAGGCTGGCGAGGCCGGTGCATCGCACGCTTCCCGTCCGTAGACCGGAAACGCCCTCCCCTTCCTGCGAGGCTCCCATGACGCCCTCACGTGCATTTCTCGCCGCCCTCCTCTCGGCCGTCTCACTCGCAGCCTGCGCGGTCGCCCCCGCCGCGACCAACCCCCGGGCGTCCGCGGGGGACCTCATCACCGCGCAGGAGATCCAGCGTTCCGGCGCGCGGACCGCATGGCAGGTCCTGGAGCGCCAGCCCGGGCTGCTGCGGATGGGGGCAGGCGCAGCGGGGCGGACCTCGGCGAGCAGCCACCGCGCGTCTCCGGAGGCCCCCGGGGCCGGCGAGCCGCTCCTGATCGTGGATGGCGCGCGCATGGAGAACCTCGACGTCCTGCGGGACATCCCGGCGGAGAGCATCCAGAGCATCGAAGTCCTGGACGGTGTCAACGCCCCGACGTATCCGGGGGCTGCCCACGGGGTGGTCATCGTGCGCACGGCGCCACAGGTTCTCCCCTGACGGATCCAGCGGCGGCGGCAGGGTCGAGGTGGAGCACGCGGGGCGCGGTCGGCGACGGGCCGGTCGCGCCCCGCGTTCTCCCCGGCCGGCCAGCAGCGCTCGAGTGACGAGACGACGCACGGCCTGGCCGGAAGGGTCCAGCCGGCGGCGCGGCGGCGAGGTGGACGCGGGGCGGCTCGGCGCGTACTCTTCTGCGCAGGCGTGGGATGGTGCGACCGGTCCGCGGCCGGGGAGCAGCCCCGGCTCACCCGTTGGAGGACGCGATGACCACGATCTCGACGGTGCTGGCGCAGGCGCTCGGTGAGTACGCCGGGGCGCTCTCGCGGGGCGGCGGGGGCGGAGGCGCGGACTTCAGCCTGTCGCAGGTGCCGCCGGTCGCGTGGGCGGCCGTCGCGGCGGTGGCGGTCGGGATGTACCTGTTCACCAAGTACGCGTAGGCGGAGAGGATGGAGCGAGGTTGAGTCCAGGGGGAGGGAAGCACTCGGGCCGCGGGACGTCGGCGCGGGCCCGCACCATCCTGGTGGCGGACGATTCGGAGGGCTTCCTCTTCATCTTCCGCCACGTGCTGCGGGGGGCGGGGTACCGGGTGCTGCTCGCGCGGGACGGGGCCGAGGCGGTGCGGGTGGCGCTCTCCAGGCGCCCGGCTCTCGTCGTCCTCGACCTGCGGATGCCGGTGCTGGGCGGGGTCGAGGCGGCCCGGCAGCTCCGTGCCGACGCGCGTACCGAGCGGACGCCGCTCCTCGCCATCACCTCCACGGTGGGCGAGCTGGCGGAGGAGATGCGGAGCGTGGGCTTCGACGGGTACTTCCCGAAGCCGTTCGACCCCGAGCTGCTCCTCGAGACCATCGAGCGCCTGCTCGCCCCCGCGGCCGGCGAGCGCCGGGATGGAGCCGCGTCGCCGGCCCCGTGACCGCGGCGGGCGCACGAGTCACTCCGCGCCCTCGTCGAGCCAGGGCGGCACCGCGTCCCCGCTCTCCAGCAGCGCCCTCCGCATCGCCTCCCGCACCCGCGCCTTCCCCTGCGGCGACAGGCCGCGCGTCACCAGGTCGAACGCGTCCCGCCCCGCCTCCCGCGCCCGCTCCGCCTCCGCGCTGGCCTGCTGCGCCCGCTCCGCCCAGCGGACGATCTTCTGAAGGGTCGCCGGGTAGGGCTTCCCCCCGTTCAGGAAGCGGCGCAGCCCCTCGTGGCTGGTGCCGATGGCGCCGGCCACCTGCCGCACCGAGGACAGCTCCACCGCCCTCCGCACCTCCTCCCGCAGCCCGGGTAAGTCGTTCCATGCCCTGCGCTCCCTCCCGCGCCGGGCGGCGAGCTCGGTGCGGAGCTCCTGCACGCGGCGCTCCTCCGACTGGAGATGGTCGTCCAAGGTGTGCCCTTCCCGGCGGCGGGGTCCCCGCTCCAGCCCGGCCCGGCGAGCAGGCCACCGCGGGGGAGCCCACGTGCGCTCCGGGCCCGCGAGGAGCTACATGGCTAGACGTGACCTGCTGCCGGAAGGTTGCAGAACGTCGGGCCGGCGGGACGTAGGGGACACGATCCGTGCGGGCGCGGCGTGCCGCGGCGGCTTCATCCCCTGGGCGCCCCGGCCGCGGCCTCCACGACCGCCAGCAGCTCGCGGAGCGTCGTCTCGCCGCGGTCGCGGGCGTACCAGGCGCGGGCGTCGCGGTAGATGTCGCCGGGGGGGCGCTGCCCGGCCCGCTTCTCCCGGAGCATGAACTCCTGCAGCTCGGCCGGGCGCGGCCCCCAGCGCCCCCGCGGCCGGGAGCCGCCGTCCAGCACCACCACCAGGGGGATGGAGCGCGCGCCGTCCGTGAGGTACCGGTCCATGAGCTCCGGGTTGTCGTCGCGCTTCACCACGCGCAGCTCCAGCGTCGGCGACGCCTCCGCGAGCGCGGCGATCACGGGGAGCGTGTTCGAGGCGTCTCCGCACCAGTCCTCCGAGATGGCCAGCAGCCGCCACTCGCCGCCGGCAGCCGCCGCGCGCTCCAGCGCCCACTCCGGCACCTGCACGCGGGACGCGACTCCCTCCCAGAGCGGGCGGAGCATCCGCACCTCGCCCCGCAGGTACGCGGCCCAGGTGAAGCCGCGCTCCCAGTATCCGCGATGGTCCAGCTCCTCCATGGTTCCAGGCCCTCCCGGGGTCGTCGAACCGGCGAGGCCGGACCCCCTCGCAAGCCGCGCACCGCGCCGATCCCGACTGCTCGCGGGCAAGCCTTTTGCAGACTCCCCCCGCTCGGCCTCGAAGACCGGAGGGTCTACGACCATCCCCTTCAACCAGACGGCACATGATCAGCAAACAGGACCTGGAGCGGCTCATGCAGCGGGCGGACGGCGGGCGGCCGATCCTCTCCCTCTTCCTGGACATGTCGGTCAACTCCGACAACAAGCGGACCCAGGCCAGCGTCTTCATCAACCAGAAGCAGGGCCAGTTCGAGGAGCTCGACGGGAGCCGCGCGCCCGCGGTGGCCGAGACGTTCGAGCGGGTGCGCGAGTGGCTGGGCGAGGAGTTCTCCGAGGAGAACCGCGGCGTCGTGGTCTACGCGGAGGTGGGCGGCGACTGGTTCGAGGCGCTCCAGTTCCCGGTCGCCGTACAGAACCGCGCGCTCCTCGCCAACCGGCCGGTGATCGCCCCGCTGGCGCAGGTCATCGAGAGCTACCACCACCACGGGGTCGTCCTGCTGGACCGCGAGCACGTCCGCATCCTCAGCGTCTACCTGGGGACGCTGCTGGACGAGATCGAGGTGCACGGCGACCCCATCCCCGCGCCGTCCCACGTGCAGGCCGGGGGGTACTCGCAGGCGCGCTTCCAGCGCCGCAAGGCCGAGGAGATGCGCCACTTCTTCAAGGAGTTCGCGAAGGAGGTGGAGACCTTCGTGGCGCGGTACCAGCCGGACGACCTGATCGTCCTGGGAACCGAGGAGAACGTGGCCAAGTTCCGCGAGTTCCTCCCCGAGCCGCTCCAGGAGATGATCGTCCACACCGGCAACGCCTGGGTGGACGACAACTTCAGCGACATCATCGGCAAGCTCCAGCCGTACCTGCAGGAGTACGAGGACCGCGAGCGGCAGGAGGTGGTGGACCTCGTCCGCGACCGCGTCGCCAACGACTACCTGGCCACGGCCGGCTTCCAGGGGACGCTAACGGCCCTCCAGGAGGGGAAGGTGGACACCCTGGTGCTGGGCCGCGACCAGACCCGGGACGGCGTCCGCTGCAAGCAGTGCTCGTTCACCTACGCGCGCGGCATGGAGCAATGCTCGTACTGCGGCTCCGGCGAGCTGGAGGAGGTGGACGCCGTGGAGGAGCTGGTGCGCATGGCGGAGGGGCAGGGGGTGGAGATCGCCTTCGCGGACCCCGGAGAGGTGCGCGACCTCCGGGGCGTGGGAGCGCTCCTCCGCTTCTGAGCGGCGGGCCGGCAGGGAGGCACGGAGGCGCGGGCGCGGCCCGCGCCTCCGTTTTTCTTGACATCCACGGCGGCTGGATCTTACGTTCCCCGTTCACCTCCCTCACACCGCACGCCACATGGCTTCTGCCGAACTGGACGAGGCCGGGCGGGAGCGCCTGCGCGCCGGGCTGGAAGAGCTCGAAGGGGTGCGCAGGGTCCTGTTCGACGGTCCCCCCCTCGCGGTGCACCTGGTCTGCGACCGCGGCGAGCCTGCCCGGCTGGAGATGCTCGCGGGCGCCGTCCTCGCCCGCCACGCCCTGGACCGCGCCGGGGTGGACGTACACGTCTCCTTTCTCGCGGCCCCCCAGGAGGCGCGGCGCGTCCGCTTCCGCTACGCCCGCGTCGCCAGGCCCCACGCCGGGCGCGCCGTCGCCACGGTGGCGGTGGAGTGGGGAGGCACCCTCTTCGAGGGCGACGCCGACGGGGAGAGCGGGGAGGCCATCGAGCTACGGCTGGCGGCGCTCGCCACGCTCCGCAGCCTGGGGGCCGTCATCGGGGGGGCGGTCGGGTTCCGGCTGGTGGGGATCCGGACGCTGCGGGCCTTCGACACCGACATGGTGGCCGTCCTCCTGCACGCCGACGGCGGCGGAGGCCCGCTGATCGGCGCCTGCCTCGCGCGCGAGAGCGTCCACGAGTCCGCCGCCATCGCGGTGCTGAACGCCACCAACCGCGTCCTGGGCAACTACCTGGCGACCGGCGACTGACCGGGGGCGGGGCGCCGCCCCCTTGCGCGTCCGGCCCGGTACGAAGCGAAGCGGGGGCG
>DATABU010000308.1:0-3954 GCA_036259415.1 Longimicrobiaceae bacterium | reverse complement strand
GGGGTCGCCGGAACCACCCGGACACCTCCTGCCCAGTCGGGTACTCGTTCCATCGCGCGTCCTGCTGGAACCCGTTCTCCCGTTGGGCCCCTCGCCACTGCCTGTCGAGTCCGGGGAGCGGATCCTGTCGTACGGTGAACGCGATACGATCAGGCAATGGGTGGCTCCGGTCGCAATGCGCACCGAAGTGGACCGGTACAGCGGCGCGGCCCCGCTGCGCCGGGGCGTGACCATCGCCAGCCGTGACGTGATGCATCTTCACAACCGGGTGGCGGTCTGCAGCCTCGCCGCGGACCTCGCGCAGCTCGGTGGCGGACGCATGGTGGTGAGGCTTCACCCTTTCACGCTAAACACGGCAAATAGCGTGCAGTGCGCCAACGTGGAGGCGATGCTGCCGAGAAGCGGGCTCGGCGGGGTGGTGATCGTCTGCGCCCATCTGGACTCCAGGGTCGATCCCGACCTGGACGGGTCGCCACACGACCCGGCGAACGACCCGGCGCCGGGTGCGGACGACAACGCCAGTGGAATCGCGGGCGTGCTGTGCGCCGCGCGGGCACTACTCGAACTTGCCGGGGCCGGCACGCCGCATCGTGAGATCCGGTTCGTGCTGTTCAACGCCGAGGAGCGGGGCCTCGCCGGAAGCAGAGCCTACGCGCGGGACCGCCGGAGGATGCGGGATGAGATCGTGGCCGTGTTCAACATGGACATGATCGGGTACGACGCAGTCCCTCCCTCGTACTTCGAGGTGCACGCCGGCGGCTCGGGTGAGGCCGAGGTGATAGACCGCTCCCGGGACCTGGCGCGCCTGGTCGCCCGTGTTGCTTCCGAGACCTGTGAAAAAGAGGTGGTCCCACAGTTCCACCTCGGAGGAGACGCATCCCTCCCGGCGAGCGGGCACAGCGATCACACCAGCTTCCATGAAGTCGAGTATCCCGCCTGCCTCATCTGCCAGGACCTCCACCTGGACGCGGGCGGGAACAGGGACGCCAACTGCGCATACCACACCACGCGCGACAAGACCGTGCACGCCTGCTACGCCGCCGAGATCGCCCGCGCCGTGGCAGCAGCGGCATGGGTGGCCGCTACCCTCCCCAGGTAAGGGGTCAGCTCCCGAGCACCCGTAGCAGCTCGGCGGCGTCGCGCTCCAGGCTCCCCCAGTCCGGACTCCCTGGAGCCCCCACAGCGGCTCTGATCCGCCCGATCACCTCGCGAGCGGGGGCCCCCGGCGCAGGCATCCCGCCGGCGCGGTCGAGGATGGCGGCACTCTCCCTCGCCCGGAAGAAGTCCCTGTCCTGCCGAACGGCGGCGACCCGCGCCGCTTCCAACCAGGCGCCGAGCCTCACCATCTCTTCCCCCAGCAGTGTCGCCGCCGCCGTCCGGCCACGCTCCAGCCGCGAGCCCACCTGCTGCTCCCCGGTACTCTCACCGATTTCGCGGTACAACGCGGCGACCGCGCTCCCGGCAGGTACCTCCTGCACCAGCATCGCGATCTCCGCCGCGATCTGCGGCACCCGCGGATCCCCCGCCGAGACCGCCACCTCCAGCTCCGTCAGCCGCGCTCCGACACGCACCGCCCGAGCCTCCGGCGTCAGCGGGTCCCCCGGCCCTCGAGTCGTCCCCCACGGGCTGCGGTCCCACCCCGCCGGCAGCCCCGCCCCCCGGTCGTGGAGCAGCGCCGCGAACCGCCCCGGGTCGTCCACCTCCGGGCCGCGGGTCTGCATCCAGAGCACCGGCAGCAGCGCGACTCCCACGATCCCGGCCGCCAGCGCGAGCCAGTGCCCGCCCGGCCGCCCCCACCAGCGCCTCGCGGTCCGCGGCCGCAGCGGCGTGACGCCCCCGTCGCCGCCACTTCCATCGGCCGGGGCCGCGGCGTCCTCCGCCTCCAGCTCGCGCGTGACCTCCAGCGCGTCCACGAACGCGCCGAAGTCGTCGTCGGACGCCGCGAGGTGCGCCAGCACCTCCGCGCGCTCCCGCTCGCCGAGCCGCCCGTCGAGGAGCGCCGCCAGCCTCTCGGCGTCCACCTCCGGGAGGGGCTCCGGGCGCTCCGGGCCGTTCCTGGGATCGCTCACCTGGTTCCTCCTCCCGCGGGTGCGTTTCCCCATTGGATGGACGCGCCGCACGTTTGTCGCCACGTGATCCGTGTCATGTGGCACCGTCCCCCAGCAGCGACCGCACCCGGTCGCGCGTGATCCCGGCCGCCTCCAGGGAGCCGCGGAGCTGGGCCTGCGCCCGTTCGATGCGCCGGTAGAGCGGCTTCTGGTCCAGGTGCAGCCCGCGGGCGATGTCCGCCACGCTCATCCCCTCCCAGAAGCGCATCCGGATGATCAGCCGGTCCTCCGGCGGCAGGCGCGCCAGCGCCAGGGAGAGCGCCTCGTCGGCGGCGCGGTGCTGCGCCTCGGCCTCGCCGCTCAGCACCCGCTCGTCGGCGCCGGCCGGAGCGGGGGCGCTCGCCAGCGGGCCGTCCCCCACCTCCACCGGCCGGGTGGGGCCGCGGGGAGGGAGCGAGGCGAGCAGCGTCCCCAGCCCCCGGTCGGGGAGCTCCGTCTCGCCCGCGGTGCGGAGGATCTCCCCGGCCTGGTCCAGCCGGTAGCCGTCGCGGTACACCAGCGTCTCCAGGCGGACCGCGACCCGCCCCTGGCGCAGGGCGGCGGCCGAGGGGCGCCAGCGGCCCCAGTGCCGCACCCGGTAGTCGCGGAAGAGCATCGCGACCACCACGGTCAGGTACGTGGTGAGCGCGCTCTCGCCCCGGAACTTGCGCAGCACGGCGTAGTCGTCCTCCACCAGCTTCAGCTTCACCCACGAGGCGAAGTCGTCCGCGTCGGCCCCGTCCAGCGCGTGCCGCCGGCAGACCGCCGCCACGATCCGCTCCAGCTGGCGCAGGTTGTCAAGGAAGAGGGCCTCCAGCGCCTGCCGTTCCGGTTTGGGCCGCATGGAGTGCGAAGGGCTGGGTGGCGGGGTTCGGGCGCGCCGAATGGGTCCTCCAGAGCAAGGTACAGCGCGCACCCTGCCCGCATCAACACCGGCACGTGGCCGGGCCCGGTGCGGAACGGGCGGGCCAGTGGTTATACTCCCCCGGCGCGGGGACGAGAACCGCCCCGTCCGAGCTTTCGGCCACGGGGAGCAAGTCCCCACTTCAGCCTCTCCTGCGCTCCGCGAAGGTGAAGAATCTCATGGATGGACACGAGGCGCCGGGCGGGCCCCGGCGCGACGCCGCCCCCCGGGCGAGCGCGGCTCGGCTGCGCGAGATGCCGGGGACCCGCCGCGCGGGAGGCATCCGATGAGGGTGCTGGTGACCGGCGGCGCGGGCTACATCGGGAGCGCCGCGGCGGCGCGGCTGGTGGAGGCCGGCGACGAGGTGGTGGTCTTCGACGACCTGTCGCAGGGGCACCGGGAGGCGGTGCCCCCCGGGGCCGAGCTGGTGGTGGGCGACCTGGCCGACCGCGCCGCCGTGGACCGCGCGCTGGCGGAGCACCGCCCCGAGGGGATTCTGCACTTCGCCTCGCGCACCCTGGTGGGCGAGTCCATGGAGCGGCCGTTCCTCTACCTGGGAGAGAACCTCCGCAACGGGCTTAACCTGCTGGAGAGCGCGGCGGAGCACGGCGTCGGCCGCTTCATCCTGTCGTCCACGGCCAACCTGTTCGGCCTCCCGGACCGCGTCCCCATCGACGAGGACGCGCCCATCCGCCCGGGGAGCCCGTACGGCGAGTCCAAGTACCAGCTGGAGCGGACGCTCGCCTGGATGGACGACCGCTTCGGGATGCGCTACGCCGCGCTGCGCTACTTCAACGCCGCCGGCGCGGTCTCGCCCGAGCGGGGCGAGGACCACGACCCGGAGACGCACCTGATCCCGCTGGTGCTGCAGGTCGCGCTGGGGCAGCGCGAGCGGGTGACCGTCTTCGGCGACGACTACGACACGCCGGACGGCACCTGCGTGCGCGACTACGTCCACGTGGC
>DATABU010000307.1:0-4426 GCA_036259415.1 Longimicrobiaceae bacterium | reverse complement strand
CGGGCGCCCGGTGGAGCCGGAGGTGAAGATCACGTGCGACAGGTTCTCCGGCAGCACGCCGCTCTCCGGGGGGCCGGCGGGGAGGGCGCGCAGCTCGTCCTCCACCCCGTCCAGGAAGACCGGCTCGGCCCCCTCGGGGAGGCGGTCCGCCACCGGGGCGAGCGCCACCACCAGGCGCGCGCCCGCGTCCTCCATCATCCACCCCAGGCGCTCCCGCGGGTACGCCGGGTCCAGCGGGACCCAGGCGCCACCGGCCTTCAGCACGCCCAGCAGCGCGGCGAGCAGCGCCGGGGTGCGGGGGAGGCAGACCCCCACCGGCACCTCGGGCCCCACGCCCCGCTCCCGCAGCAGCCGGGCGAGCCGGTCGGAGTGCTCGTCCAGCTCGGCGTAGGTGAAGTCGCGCCCCGCGAAGCGGACGGCCGCCGCCCCCGGGGTGCGCCGCGCCTGCGCCGCGAACAGCTCGTGGACGCAGCCGCCCGGGTAGTCGCGAGGGTTGCGGCCGGCCTCCAGCAGCCGGGTGCGCTCCGCGGGGGCGAGCAGCTCCACCTCCGCGAGCGGGCGGTCGGGCCCGGCGGCGGCCTGCTCCACCAGCGCCCCGAAGTGGCGGAGCATGCGCTCCACGGTGGCGCCGTCCCACAGGTCGGCGCGGTAGACCAGGCTGGCCGCCAGCCGGTCGCCGCCGTCCTCCACGGTCAGGCTGAGGTCGTACTTGGCCGCGGTCTCGCCGGAGTGGAGGGGGTACACCTGGACCCCGCCCAGCGACAGCCGCTCCTCCGTGCGGCCGCCGGCCTGCACGGCGAAGAGCGCCTGGAAGATGGGGGCGCGGTCCAGGCTGCGCTCCACCTTCAGCTCGTCCACCAGCCGCTCGAAGGGGAGGTCCTGGTGCGCCTGCGCGCCCAGCACCGTCTCCCGGGCCCGGCCCACCAGCTCTCGGAAGGTGGGGCGCCCGGAGAGGTCGGTGCGCAGGGCGAGGGTGTTGACGAAGAAGCCGATCAGCCCCTCCAGCTCCAGGTGCCCGCGCCCGGCCAGCGGGGTGCCGACCACCACGTCGTCCTGCCCGGCGTAGCGCCCCAGCAGCGCCTGCCAGGCCGCCAGCAGCGTCATGAAGAGCGTGGCGCCCTCGCGCCGCCCGAGCGCCCGCAGCGCCCCGGACGTCTCGGGCGACAGGGCGACGGCGCGCTGGCCGGCCTGCTCGCCGGCCACCTGCGGGCGGGGCCGGTCGGTGGGGACCTCCAGGAGCGGGGGCGCCCCGGCCAGCCTCTCCCGCCACCAGGCGAGCTGCGCCTCCAGCACGTCGCCGCTGAGCCAGCCGCGCTGCCAGACGGCGTAGTCGGCGTACTGGACGCGCGGCTCCGGGAGCGGCGACGGCCGATCCGCCGCGAACGCCTCGTAGAGGACGGAGACCTCGCGGGTGAGCACGCCCATGCTCCAGCCATCGCTGACGACGTGGTGCATGGTGAAGAGCAGCCCCCAGTCCTCCTCGCCGGCGCGCAGGAGCAGGGCGCGCAGCAGCGGCCCCGCGGCCAGGTCGAAGGGGCGCATGGCCTCCCCGCGGGCCAGGCGCTGCAGCGCGGCCTCGCGCTCCTCGCCGCGCAGCCCGCGCAGGTCCACCTGCGGGAGCCGCGCCGGCCCGGCGGGGCGGACGAGCTGGACGGGCTCGCCGTCCACGACGCGGAAGACGGTGCGCAGCGACTCGTGCCGGCGCACCAGCTCGGCGAGCGCCCGCCGCAGCACGGCGGGGTCGAGCCTCCCCCGCAGCCGCAGCGGTGAGGGCATGTTGTAGGCGGGGCTCCGCGGGTCCAGCTGGTGGATGAACCAGAGCCGCTGCTGCGCGAACGAGAGCGGGAGCGGCGACCCGTCGCGGGGGACGGGGAGCAGCGGGGGGAGCCGGAGCCCCGCGCCGGCGCGGAGCAGCTCGTCCACCCGCGCGGCGAGGCCCGCCACGGTGGGCGTCTCGAAGAGCGTCCGCAGCGGCACCTCGGTCCCGAACGCCTCCCGCATCCGCGAGGCGACGCGCGTGGCCAGCAGCGAGTGACCGCCGAGGGCGAAGAAGTCGTCCTCCACCCCGACGCGCTCCAGCTGCAGCACCTCCGCCCAGATCCCCGCCACGATCTCCTCCGCGGCGGTCCGCGGCGCCACGTACGACTCGTCCAGCGCCGCCGCCTCGGGCGCGGGGAGCGCCCGGCGGTCCACCTTGCCGTTGGGGGTGAGGGGGAGCGAATCCAGCAGCACCAGCGCCCCGGGCACCATGTAGTCGGGGAGCCGCTCCTTCAGCCAGCCGCGCAGCTCGGGGAGGAGCCAGCGGCTCCGGCGTCCGGCGAGCGGGTCGTTCGCGTACGCCTCCGGGGAGAGCGGGGCCGCCGTCGCCTCCACCAGCGCCGCGGCCGAGTCGCCGCGGGCCAGGAGCACATCGTACTCGCCCGGGCCGCCGCGGACGGACGGGCGCGCGTGCGCCCGGTAGCCCCGCGCCTCCGCCAGCGCGCGGAACGCCTCCGGGTCCACGCCCCCGGCCTCGCGCTCAGCGGCCAGCGCGCGGAGCGCCTCCACGTCGGCCGGCGGCTCGTCGGCGCGGAGCGCCTCCACCACGGCCAGCGCCCCCGCGACGCGGGGGTTGGGGACGCGCGCGACGCCCACCGTCTCCGCCGCCGCGTCCATCTCCCGGGCGACGGCCTCCAGGGTGGACGGACCCTCCCAGCGGCGCCACGCGGGGGCGGCGGCGGGGAGCTCCGCGTCCACGTGCAGGAGCACGTCGTAGCGGAAGCGGCTCATCTCGTTGGCGTGGCGGGCCTGCTTCAGCCGGAGCTGCACGGCGGAGACGCGCGGCTGGCGCCGCGGGAGCGCGCGGAACAGCTCCGGGTCTACCAGCAGCTCCTTCTCGCGCCCCACGCGCCGCCGGATGCGCCCGGGGAGCGCCCCTGCGGCGAGGCCGTCCGGGGCCTGGGCCAGCTCCACCGAGGCGTGGAACGCCTCCAGCAGCGGGAAGCTGCGCACGTCGCCGACCCAGATGCGGCCGCCCGGGGCGAGCGCGGCGACGGCGCCGTCCAGAACCCGCAGCAGGTAGTCCACGCCGGGGAAGTACTGCGCGACGGAGTTGATCACCACCAGGTCGAACGATCCCTCCGGGATCCCGGAGAAGTCGTCCGCCTCGCGCTGCTCCAGCCGCACCTGCGGGAGCGCGCGGCCGGGCCGGGCGAGCTGCCGCTCCACCCAGGCGACGGCCTGCGCGGAGAAGTCGGTCCCCCAGTACGCCTCGGTCTCCGGCGCGACGCGGAAGAGGAGGAGCCCCGTGCCGCAGCCGACCTCCAGCACGCGCCGGGGGCGGAGCGCGCGGATGCTCCCGGCGGCGTCCTCCACCCACTCCCGCATCTCCTCCGCGGGGATGGGCTCGCCGGTGTAGCTGCTGTTCCAGCCGACCACGTTGAAGGCGGGGTCGGCGTCCTCGGGCTCCCGGGCGTAGGTGTCGCCGAAGAGCGACTCCCACTCCTCCACGTGCTCCTCCTGCACCTCCGCCGGCGCGGCGCCGGCGCTCTCCCGCGCCGGGACGACGTAGCCGACCAGCCGCTTCTCGCCGGGGCCTCCGGAGGCGGCGTCGCGCACCTGCACCACGGCCTCGTGCACGTCGGGGTGCTCGGCCAGCACCGCCTCGACCTCGCCGGGCTCGATGCGGAAGCCCCGGACCTTCACCTGCGCGTCCACGCGCCCTAGGAACTCCAGCTTGCCGTCCGCCGTCCAGCGCACGCGGTCGCCGGTGCGGTAGAGGCGCGCCCCCGGCCCGGCCGCGTAGGGGTCGGGGACCCACTTCTCCGCGGTCAGCGCCGGGCGGTCCAGGTAGTCGCGTGCGACGCTCTCCCCCGCGATGCACAGCTCGCCGGGGACGCCGACGGGGAGCGGCTGGAGCGCGCGGTCCAGCACGTAGAGGGCGGCGTTCCCCAGCGGCCGCCCCACCCACTGGCGCCGCCGCCCGCCCTCGCGCGCCGCGTGGGACGCGCAGATGACCGCGGCCTCGGTGGGCCCGTAGAGGACGTGCACCGCGGCCGCGGGGAAGACCTCGCGCATCTCGTCCAGCAGGTCGGGGGAGACGGCGTCGCCGCCCACGAACGCCTGGCGGATGCGGGGGAGGACCCGCGCGGAGGCCCGCAGCACCAGCGCCGCCTGCCGCATCAGCGCGGGGACGGCGTGCACCGCCGTGCACCTGGCCAGCTCCTCCACCAGCCGCTCCGTCTCCAGGACCTCGTCGCGCGCCAGCATCCGCACGCTCCCGCCGGCCAGCAGCGGCAGCACCGATTCGAAGAGCCAGATGTCGAAGGCGAAGCTCGCCAGCGAAGGCATCACGTCCCCCGGCCCGAACCGGAACGCCTCCAGCGCCGCCCGCATGGTGTGCAGCAGGCTCCGGTGCGACACGCGCACGCCCTTGGGGCGGCCGGTG
>DATABU010000306.1:0-3343 GCA_036259415.1 Longimicrobiaceae bacterium | reverse complement strand
GCCGGGGCGGCGCTCGGCGCCGTGCTGGACACCGGCTGGGGACGTGCCTGGATCGCCCAGGCGTCCGGCGCGCTCGTCTACCTGACGGCGCTCCTCCTGTACCGCGGGGGCGAGGCCGCCGGAGGGTGGCGGGTGGCCGCGGCGGCGGCCGTGATCCTCGCCGCGGGGACCGCATGGTCCGGTCACGCCGCCGCGGTGGAGGAGCTGCGCGGCGCCGCGCTGGCGGCGGACGCGCTGCACGTTCTGGGAGCTGGGGCCTGGATGGGCACGCTGGCCCTGGTCCTGGGGGTGGGGTTCCCCGCGGCGCTCGGCGCGTCCTCCGGCGGCCGGAGCGCGGGCGTCCTGGCGCTGGTGCGCGCCTTCTCCCCGGTGGCGCTCGCCGGCGCGGGCGTGGCGGCGGCCACGGGCGTGGTCTCCGCGCTCTTCCACGTGGGGGCCCCCGCGGAGCTCTGGGAGACCGCGTACGGGCGCGCCCTCCTGTTCAAGCTGGCCCTGGTGGCGCTCGCCCTGGCAGCCGGGTTCCGCAACTGGCGCCGGACCACCCCCGCGCTGGAGCGCGGCGGGGACGCCGGCCCGCTGCGCCGGACGGCCGCCTGGGAGGTGGCCGCGGGCGTGCTGGTCGTCCTGGCAACGGCGGTGCTGGTGGCGCTCCCGCCCCCCTGACGCCACCCCCCGCACTGGCGGCCCCGGGGGAGAGCACATATTTTGACAGCTTCCCCGGAATTCCGTGACTCACCCGCTGCGCGCGGGCCCCCGGGTCACACCCCGCGCGGGAACGACCGCGCCCGCCGGCTGTACGAGCGGCAGCAGCAGCAGCTCAGGCGCGGCGCCGGACCGCGGACACCCACACCCGTCACCGTCACCCCCATGGCCCAGACCCCCAGGAACGGCTTCGGCTCGTCGGCGACTACCCTGCCGCCCCCGGGGCCGCACGGTCACGCATCGCAGGACACCGGGTTCTTCGGCCACCCGCGCGGGCTGGCGACGCTGTTCTTCACGGAGATGTGGGAGCGGTTCTCGTTCTACGGGCTCCGCCCCCTGCTGGTGCTCTTCATGGCCGCCGCCCTCGCCGAGGGCGGCTTCGCCTTCGACCGCGACCAGGCGTCGGCCATCGTCGGCATCTACGGCGCCTTCGTGTACCTGGCGTCGCTCCCGGGCGGCTGGGTGGCCGACCGGCTCCTGGGCCTGCGGCGCGCCATCTTCTGGGGCGCGGTGCTCATCACCGGCGGCCACCTCTCCATCGGCCTCTCCGGGCTTGCCGGCGCGGGGACGGCGGGGAAGGTGTTCTTCTTCCTGGGGCTGGTCCTGATCGTGCTGGGGACCGGGCTCCTCAAGCCCAACATCTCCGCCATCGTCGGCGAGCTGTACCCCATCGACGCGGACGCGCCGCACCACGACCGCGAGGTGATGAGCGCCAAGCGCGACGCGGGCTTCTCCATCTTCTACATGGGGATCAACTTCGGCGCCTTCTTCGGGCAGCTCATCACGGGCGCGCTGGGCGCCTGGATCGGCTGGCACTGGGGCTTCGGCGCGGCCGGCGTGGGGATGGCGCTGGGCCTGATCTTCTACATGATCACGGCGCGGAAGACGCTGGGCTCCATCGGCACCGAGCCGGCCCGGCACCCGGACCCGGCGGTGCAGAGCCGCCAGGAGATGCAGGTCAAGGGCTTCGTCTTCGGCGTCCTGGGGCTGATCGCCGTCCTCTTCGTCCTCGCCGCTACCGGCTTCCTCACGCTGGACGCGCAGGCCATCGGCCGGTGGATGACCGGCGCGATGATCGGGATGGCGGCGCTCTTCTTCGGGGTGGTGTTCACCTTCGGCGGGCTGAGCGGCGACGAGAAGAAGCGCGTGGCGGTGATCGTGGTGCTCTTCCTGTTCGCCGCGATCTTCTGGAGCGCCTTCGAGCAGGCGCCCACCTCGCTCAACCTGTTCGCCGCCGACTTCACCGACCGCACCGTGGGCGGGTTCGAGATCCCGGCCGTGTGGTTCCAGTCGGTGAACTCGGCCTTCATCATCCTGCTGGCGCCGGTCTTCGCCGCCATCTGGGTGGCGCTCGGCAAGCGCGACAGGGACCTGTCCAGCCCGGCCAAGTTCTCGCTGGGCCTGCTCTTCGCCGGCATCGGCTTCTTCCTGATGATCTTCGCCGCCCGCCGCGTGGTCGAGAGCGGGGGCGAGTTCCTGGTGTCGCCCTGGTGGCTGGTGGGGAGCTACTTCTTCCAGACCGTGGGCGAGCTCTGCCTGAGCCCGGTGGGCCTCTCCTCCATGACCAAGCTGTCGCCGCGCAAGTACGTGGGGCAGATGATGGGGATCTGGTTCCTGGCCTCCGCGCTGGGGAACCTGATCGGCGGCCTGGTGGGCGGGCACGTGGACCCGGAGAACCTGGAGCAGATGCCCACGCTCTTCACCACCACCACCATCTCCCTGGTGGCGGCCTCCATCGTGCTGGCGCTGCTCGCCATCCCCATCCGCCGCATGATGGCCACCACCGGCCGGGGCCAGGCGGCGGCCTGACGCCGCGGGCCGGCCGGGCCGATGCGACGGGGCGCCCCCTGGTGGGGGCGCCCCGTCGCCGTTCCGCCCCCGCCGGGGAACGGAGCGTGCGGCGCGGGGCCGGCGGACCCATTCCGATCCCGACCAGGCCAGGTGCAGCATGGGAGAGATGACCGACCAGGAGATCGCCAAGGAGCTGCAGCGGCGCGGGCTGGAGGTGGAGTACCTGCGCGAGCTGGCCGCCGCCCTGGGGTTCGCCGAGGAGGAGGGGTGGTCGGAGGCGGTGTTCCTCGCCATCGAGGTGGCGGAGATGCAGGTGAGGCGCAAGGCGGCGCTCCGCACCCTGGAGATGGGACGGGACCGCGCCCCGCCGGGGGCGGGAAACGCTTGACAGCGCCGCGCCGTACGTACAGGGTAGACGGAGCCCCGCACCCCCCGGCCGCATGTTCCACGTCGATCCGACCGACCCCACGCCCGCCGAGGCGCAGCTGGTCCGCACGATCCGCTCCGCCGTGGGGGCCGGTGTGCTGGAGCCGGGCGACCGGCTCCCCACCGTCCGGCAGCTGGCGGTGGAGCTGCGCGTGAACGCAAACGCGGTGGACAAGGCGTACGCGGAGCTGGTACGGCAGGGCGTGCTGGAGGAGCGCCCCGGGGTGGGGACCGTGGTCCGCTCCGCCCGCGAGGCCATCCGCGGGGAGGAGCTGTACCTGGAGCTGGCCGCCCTGGAGGACTCCTTCCTCCGCGAAGCCGCCGCGCTGGGGTTCTCCCTGGACGACGTCATCATCCACCTGGACAGCCGCCGCACCCGCTGAGGAGGTCCCATGCCCGCCACCGACCTGGTCCCGGTCCGCCC
>DATABU010000305.1:0-14219 GCA_036259415.1 Longimicrobiaceae bacterium | reverse complement strand
CCCCCGTACGTGTAATTACCGGTCACGACTAGGAGCCAGCCGCGGAGCAGCCAATCATTGCCACGGGCACGGAAGAGTGGCTCCAGTTGCAACTGCAATCTCAGCGATTCCCGGAACTCACCGGCCTGCTGGAGAGCCCACGAATACAGGTGGGCTAGTTCGAGGTTCAGGGTGAGCATCCCCGCCGGAAGGTCCGAAATGAGGGCGATCATCCCCTGATGATCCAATTCCCTTCTGATCCGCCACGCCTCCTGGAGAAGCCAGCGGGTGTCTCGAGCAGTCGAGGTCATGGCACCTCCCCGAGCAGCGTGTACAGCCTGCGGCGCCCGATCCCCAGGAGGCGGGCAGCCCTGCTCTTGTTCCCCTCCGCGTACTCCACCGCCGCGACTGCGGCCGCACGCTCGATCTGCTCCAGCGACGCGGGGAAGGGGAGGCCCCCTCGCCTGTCGTCCTGCACCTGCGGGGCGGTGGTCCGGCCGCGGACCAGGTGCTCGGGAAGGAGCGTACCGAGACCACCGAACAGGATGGCCGCGCGCTCGATGCTGTTCCGAAGCTCCCGCACGTTGCCAGGCCACGTATGGTCCAGCAGCGCCCGCTGGGCCGCGGGCGTGAGCGAAGGGCACTGGATGCCGAGCTCGGAACTCTCCTGCTGGAGGAAGTAGCGAGCGAGCAGGAGCACGTCGCGGCCCCGCTCGCGGAGCGGCGGGAGCTCCAGCGGGACGACGCTCAGCCGGTAGTAGAGGTCCTCCCGGAAGGTCCCCTCCCGCACCGCCCTCTCCAGATCGACGTGCGTCGCCGCGACCACCCGCACGTCCACCTCGCGGGCGGCCACGCTGCCGATCCGGCGGACTCGCCGGTCCTCCAAAAAGCGGAGAAGCTTGGCCTGTAGCTGCGGCGACAGGTCCCCGATCTCGTCCAGGAATACCGTGCCTCCCTGGGCGACTTCCAGGAGCCCCGGCTTCGCCGCGTGCGCGCCGGTGAACGCCCCGCGCTCGTAGCCGAACAGCTCCGCCTCCAGCAGGCTCTCGGTGAGCGCGGTGCAGTTGACCTCCACGAACGGGCCGGCCGCGCGCGGGCCGTTGAAGTGGATCGCGCGTGCCACCAGCTCCTTTCCGGTTCCCGTCTCGCCCCGTACCAGCACCGTCTTGCGCGTCGGGATCAGCGCGGATGCCTGCGAGAGGGTGGCGGTCAGTGCAGGGCTCGCGCCCACGAGCTGCGAGAAGTCGTACCGCTTCCTGTGCACCTCCAGGAGCCGCTCCCCGTCCCGCGCTGTCTCCGCACGCTCGACCTGCACGCGCGCCCAGGCGCGGACCTCGCCGAAGTGGTCGGGGAGGCAGAAATAGTCGTCGGCGCCGGCCCGCATCACCGCGACCGCGAGGCGGTAGTCGCTCCTCGCACCGACGACCGCCGCGGGTGGATGCGCGCCGACACCCAGCTCGGCGAGGATCTGGTCGGCCAGCTCCTCACGCCCACCTGCCGCGACGACCACGCCGGCGACCTCCTCCGACAGCCGCAGCTCCGGCGCCGAGCAGGCGACGCGCAGCTCGGCGTCCAGCGAGGCGGCGATCATCGGCCACACCTCGGAGAACGATTCGGTGATCTGCAGGACGGCCAGAACTGGTCTCATGAGTACCGGGCGTGCACATGCTCGGACGGGCCGGGGAACATAACCCACCACTGCGCGTCGAAAAAGCCAGGCCGTGTTGAGCGGGCCGCCGTTTGACTTTCCGGAAGCCGGCGCGAAGATTGCGCTTCTCCCACCCGATCGCGGAAACAACCGAGTGACGGGACCGCACGGGGCGGGCGCGAGGCGGCGTCGGCCCCGGGAGCCGCTTCCCGCACCTCCACACTGCTACAGCCCGGCAGCAGCCACGTGCGTCCGAGACCCCGCTTCGCGCTCGCCCCCGTGGCTCTCGCGGCCGCCCTCCTGGCGGGCGCGGGGGCGCAGCCGTCGCACGGGCAGCAGGCGGACACGCTGGCCGCGGCCGCCGCCCCGGGAGGGTGCGCGCGCATCTCGGAGGTGTTCGTGGACAACCACGCTGTGTTCGACCCCACGGACGCCGACCTGGACCCGCGCTTCGCCTGGGCGTACGGGGTCGCCAACCGTCTGCACGTGCCCACGCGGGAGGAGGTGATCCGCCGGGAGATCCTCTTCCGCGAGGGGCAGTGCTACTCTCCCGAGCTGCTGCTGGACTCCGAGCGCCTCCTCCGCAACACCACCTTCGTCGCCGACGCTGACATCTACGGGATCCGCCAGCCGGACGGCTCCTACCACGTCATCGTGGACACCAGCGACGAGTGGTCCACGCGCGTGGAGCCCAGGGTGGACTCGCGGGGCGGCGGCGTGACCGGGCTGGTGCTGCGGGAGGACAACCTGCTGGGGACCGGACAGCAGGTGCGGGCGTACTGGGGCGAGCAGTACGACGAGCCCATCTACGGCGCCTCGTACGCCACGCCGCAGTTCCTGGGGACGCTGCTCGACGCGGAGCTGGCCCTGGCGAGAACGGCGAGCGGGACCCTGTTCTCACAGTCGCTCGCGTACCCGTTCCGGGGCGAGGCCGGGCGCTGGGCCTGGCGGCAGCGGGTGGAGCACGAGGACCGCTACTTCGAGTACTTCGCCCCGGGCGACGAGGGGCTGGTGCGGGTGCTCGTCCCGGAGCGCCGCCGCTCCATGGAGATGGGCGGGCTGTACCGCCTGGGACGGCGCGGCAGCCTGACTCTGCTGGGGGCGGCGCTCACCGGGGAGTGGATCATCTACCCCGGCGGGACGCGCTTCGCGGACGAGGAGGCCGCGGGCCCGTCCGTGGACCCGCTCCTGGAGATCCCCGGCACCGCGTTCGACACCGTGTCCAGCGTGCGGGCGGTGTTCCTGGTGGGGCAGCGGAGCGTGTACTTCGTGCGGCGCAGCTCGCTCGACGCGGTGCGCGGGTCGGAGGACGTGCGCCTGGGAGTGGACGCGGAGCTGGCGCTGGGGCGCAGCCTGGAGGCGTTCTCGACCGACAACGACCTCTCCCTCAACCTGGGGCTGGACGTGGCGGGGGAGCCCGCCCCCGGCCTCCTCTCCGGGGGGCGGGTGCTGCTGGAGGGGAAGCGCGACTACGGCGCCCCGCTGGGGAGCTGGGAGTGGAGGAACGTGTTCGCGCAGCTGGACGCCTGGTCGTACTGGCGCCCCTCGCCGGAGTCGCGGCACACCCTGGTGGGCGCGGTCTCCGCGGCGGGGGGGTGGCGCACCACCGTCCCCTTCCAGCTGACGCTCGGGAACCGCTCGGGGCTCCGCGGCCTCCCCCGCCACGCGGCCACCGGGGCCCGCCGGGCGGTAGTCTCGCTGGAGGACCGCTTCTACCTGGGGTGGCCGTACCCGCGCCTCTTCGACCTGGGGGGAGCGGCCTTCGTGGACCTGGGGCAGAGCTGGTCGGACGGGCAGGTGTTCGGGATGGACTCCGGCTTCCACGCCAGCGCCGGTGTGGGGCTGCGCGTCGCCTTCCCTCCCGGCTCGCGGCGCACCTACCGGGTGGACGTGGCGGTGCCGCTGGCCGGCGGGGGCGGGCTGGGCGACGTGGTGGTGTCCATCGGGACCGGGCAGGCGATCGGCCGGGTGGTCCGCGACGACCCGCAGATCCGGCGCAGCTCCCGGCGGACCCTCTCCGCCTCCCTCTTCACCTTCCCCGAGTAGATGGCGCGGCTCCCGCTCCGGGTGTACCGGGCCGCCTGGGTCCTCCCCGTCGCGGCCCCGCCGGTGCGCGACGGCGCCGTGCTGGTGGGCGCCGACGGACGGATCGCGGCGGTGGGGCCGCGCGCGGCCATCGAGCCGCCCGGAGGCGCGGAGGTGGTGGAGCTGGGGGAGGCTGCGCTCCTCCCGGGGCTGGTGAACGTGCACGCGCACCCGGAGCTGGCGCTCTTCCGGGGCGGGCTGGAGGACCTGCGCTTCCGCGACTGGATCCTGCGCCTGGTGGGCTCCAAGCGCGCCGCGCTGGCCGACCCCGACTACGAGGTCGCCGCCCGCTGGACCATGGTGGAGTCGCTGCGGGCGGGGATCACCACGCTGGCGGCCACGGAGATGTCGGGCGCGGCGGTGGGGGCGCTCCGCGAGGCGGGGATGCGCGGCGTCGTCTACCGCGAGACCTTCGGCCCCGACCCGGCGCAGGCGGAGGACTCGCTGGCCGAGCTGCGGGTTGCCGTGGACCGGCTCCGGCGCGACGAGACGGAGCTGGTGCGGGTGGGGATCTCTCCGCACGCGCCGTACACCGTCTCGGACCGGCTCTACGCGGCGGCGGCGGAGTACGCCCTGGCCGAGGAACTGCCCGTGGCGGTGCACGCGGCGGAGTCGGCCGCGGAGGACGACCTGGTGCTGCGCGGCGACGGCGACTTCGCCCCGGGGCTGCGGGCGCGCGGGATCGCCACCCCGGCGCGCGGGCGCTCCACCGTGGAGATGCTGGACCGGCTGGGAGTGCTCCGGGCCCGGCCGCTCCTGATCCACTGCGTGCGCCTGGACGCCGACGACGTGCGGCGCGTCGCCGACTCCGGGGCGGCGGTGGCCCACTGCCCGGTCGCCAACGCGCGGCTGGGGCACGGCGTGGCGCCCTACCCGGAGCTGCGGGACGCCGGGGTGCGCGTGGGGCTGGGGACCGACTCGGTGGGGAGCAACAACCGGCTGGACCTGCTGGAGGAGGCTCGCGCCGCCTCGACGGTGCACCGGGCGCTGCGCCGCAGCCCGGACCTCCTCCCGGCCGCGGAGCTGCTCCGCCTCTGCACGGTGGAGGGGGCGCGGGCGCTGGGGATGGAGGACCGCATCGGCACGCTGGAGCCGGGCAAGGACGCCGACCTGTGCGCCGTCTCGCTGGCGGCCCCGCACGCGCGCCCCACGCACGATCCGCTGGCCGCGCTCTTCCACGCGGCGCGGGGGACGGACGTGGTGCTGGCGGTGGTGCGGGGGCGGGTCCTGTACCGCGACGGCGTGCTGGCGACGCTGGACGAGGCCGCGCTTCGGGACGCGGTGGACCGGGCGTCGGCGCGCCTGGGCGAGCACCTGCGGTGACGGGGCTCCCCCGCGCCGCGGGCGCCGAGCGGATGGACGAGCCCGGGGTGGACCGCCGCGAGCTGGCCGTCAGCCTGCGCGACCTCCGGGGCGTGAACCGCTGGCTGGGAGGGACGCGGGTGGTCCTCCACCACCTCGCCCGGCTGACCGCCGGCCTCCCGTCCCCCGAGTTCAGCGTGCTGGACGTCGCCACCGGCTCCGCCGACATCCCCCTGCTCGTCGCCCGCTGGGCGCGCGGGCGGGGGATGCGCGCGCGCGTCACGGCCACGGACGCGCACGCCGGCACGCTGGCGCTGGCGCGCGAGCACGCGGCGGGAGACCCGGACGTTCGGGTGGAGCACGCCGACGCGCTCCGCCTCCCCTACGCGGACGGGGAGTTCGACTTCGCGCTCTGCTCCACGGCGCTGCACCACTTCCCCGACCCGGAGGCGGTCCGCGTCCTCGGCGAGCTGCGCCGGGTGGCGCGCTGCGGCGTGATCGTCAACGACCTGCGCCGCTCCCGCCCCGCCCTGCTGGGGGCGCGCCTGCTGGCGGCCACCGTCTGGCGGCGGCACCCGGTCACCCGCCACGACGGGCCCCTCTCGGTGCGCCGCGCCTTCACCCCCGCGGAGCTGCTGGAGCTGGGGCGGCGCGCGGGGATGCCGGAGGCCCGGGTGCACGCGCACCTCCCCTTCCGGCTGGCGCTGGTCTGGGAGCGGGGGGAGTGAGGGTGGGCGCGCGGGTCTGGGACGTGGTGGTGGTCGGCGCGGGGCCCGCGGGCTCCGCCACGGCCGCCCGCCTGGCCCGCGAGGGGTTCGCCGTGCTGGTCCTGGACCGGGCGGAGTTCCCGCGCCGCAAGCCCTGCGGCGAGTGCGTGAACCCCGCCGGAGTGGAGGCGCTGCGGGAGCTCGGCGCGCTGGACGCGGTGCTCGCCGCCGGGCCGGCGCCGCTGCGGGGGTGGCGCGTCCGCTCCGGGGACGCGGCGGGGTTCGCCGGGGCGTTCCCGGCGGGGTGCGCCGGGCTGGGGATCGCGCGCGAGGTGCTCGACCCCCTCCTGCTGGAGCACGCCCGCGCCCGCGGCGCCGAGGCACGCACCGGCGTCCGCGTGCGCGACCTGCTCCGCGACGGGACGCGGGTCCGCGGCGTGCTGACCTCCGGGGGGGAGGTGCGCGCCCGGGTGGTGGTGGGCGCGGACGGGCTGCGCTCCGTGGTGGTGCGCCGGCTGGGGCTGCTGCGCCGCGGGCCCCGGCTGCGCAAGGTGGCGCTCACCGCCCACGTGCGGGGCGCGCACGGGCTGGGCTCGTGGGGCGAGCTGCGGGTGCGCGGCGGCGGCTGCCTGGGGATCGCGCCGGTGGAGGACGGGCGCGCCAACGTCAGCGTGGTGGTCGCGGGGGAGGGGGCGCGCGGGGTCGGCGGCGACCCGGAGGGGTACTTCGACCGGGCGCTCGCCGGGTACGGCGTGCGGGGGGTGGAGCGCGTGGACGAGGTGCTGGCGACGGGGCCGTTCGACTGCCCGGTCCGCAGCGCCGTCGCCGACGGGGCCGTGCTTGTCGGTGACGCGGCCGGCTACTATGATCCGTTCACCGGCCAGGGGATCTTCCGCGCCCTGAGGGGGGCGGAGCTCGCGGCGGACGCGGTGCGCGGCGCGCTCCTCGCGGGCGACGTCTCCGCGGCCGCGCTCTCCGGCTACGAGAGGGCGCGGCGGCGCGCGTTCGGGGGAGGGGAGCGGCTGCAGCGGCTCGTCGAGGCGTTCGTGTCCCGTCCCCGCGCCCTGGCCGCCGTCGCGCGGCGGCTGGACCGCCGCCCCGAGGTGGCCGACGCGCTCATCCGCGTGACGGGCGACCTCCAGCCGGTCCGCTCCTTGCTGGACCCCGCGCTGCTCTTCCGGCTGGCGTGGTAGCCCGCCGGCCCGCCGTCCACCCGGATCCCGGACCCGTGCAGGGGAGCGCAGAATTCTACGACGTGACCTGGCCGGTGGGGGAGGGGATCCCCGTCTGGCCGGGCGACGCGCCGTGCACGCTGAGCTGGACCATGCTCCGCGCCCGGGGCGCCTCGGTGAACGTGGCCGAGCTGCGGATGAGCGCCCACACCGGCACCCACGCCGACGGCCCCTTCCACGTCTCCGACGAGGGGGTGCGGATCGGCGCGGCGCCGCTGGACGCGTACCTGGGGCCCTCCGTGCTGGTGGACGTGGGGGAGCGCGGCCGCATCGACCTCGCCCTGGTGGAGGAGACCCTGTCCGCCGGGCCCGCGGAGCGCGTCCTCTTCCGCACCGGCTGCTGGACCGACCCCGCCGTCTTCCCCACCGCCTTCCCCGCGCCGGAGCCGGACGCCGCGCGGGCGCTGGTGCGCGCCGGGGTGCGCCTGGTGGGGACCGACGCCCCCTCGGTGGACCCGTTCGACTCGCGGGAGCTGGAGACCCACCGCGTGCTGGGGGAGGGCGGGGTGGCCATCCTGGAGAACCTGCTCCTGGACGGGGTCCCCGCGGGGCGCTGGGAGCTGATCGCCCTCCCTCTGCGCCTGGCCGACGCCGACGCGTCGCCGGTGCGGGCCGTGCTGCGCCGGCCGTGACCGGGGACGCCGCGGTCCGGGTGGTGCTCGCGCCCAACCCGTCCCCCATGACGCTGGACGGGACGCGCACCTACCTGGTGGGACGCGAGAGCCCGGCGGTGATCGACCCCGGTCCGGCGCTGGAGGCGCACGTGGCGGCGGTGGAGGAGGCGCTCGGCGGGGTCCGGCCCGCGGCCATCCTGCTGACCCACTCCCACGCCGACCACGCCGGCGCCGCCCCCGCGCTCGCGGAGCGGACCGGGGCGCCGGTCTGGGCGGCGGGGGGCGGGCGCGGGGCGCGGGTGGACCGCCGTCTGGCCGACGGCGACCGGCTGGAGACCGACGCCGGGACGCTGCTCGCCGTCACGACGCCGGGCCACGCGCCGGACCACCTGGCGTTCCTTTTGCGTCAGGGACCGACAGATGCCGCGGGCCTGCTCTTCGTGGGCGACCACCTGATGGGCGAGGGCGACACCACGCTGGTCGCTCCGCCGGAGGGCGACCTGGCCGACTACCTGCGCTCGCTGGAGCGGCTCCGCGGGCTCGGCGCGGCGGTCATGTACCCGGCGCACGGGCCCCCCATCCCCGACCCGGCCGCGGCCCTGGACCGCTACGCGGAGCACCGCGAGGCACGCATCCGGCAGGTCCGCGACGCGCTCCGCGGGGGCGGCCCGGCGCGCCCCGGCGCGCTGGTGAGACGGGTCTACGGCGCCGACCTGCACCCGGGGCTGGCGCGCGCGGCCGAGGGCTCCCTGCGCGCCGTCCTCGGCTACCTGGAGCGCCGCGGCGAGGTGCGCCGCGGCCTGCTGGGCCGCTACCAGATGGTCTCCTGAGCCCCGACCCACGAACCCCGACCCCCCTTCGCCCGACGCATGCATCTCCCCGACGCGGTGCTGGACCGGATCCGGCCGGAGGCCATCGACGCCCACCTGCGCTTCCTGGCGCACCCGCTCCTGGAGGGGCGCGCCCCCGGCACGCGCGGCGGCGACCTGGCCGCGGAGTACGTGCGGGCCCAGCTCCGCCGCATCGGCCTGGCGCCCGTGGACGGCTCGTACCTCCAGGCCGTGCCGATGGTGGGGCTCACCCCGGAGCCGCGGCTGGAGCTGGAGATGCCGGACGGGTCGGTCCTGGAGCCCGCCTACCGCGACGACTTCGTCATGAAGGCCGGGCTCCCCGAGGCGGAGGTGCGGGCCGAGGGGGAGCTGGTGTTCGTGGGCTACGGCATCACCGCCCCGGAGTACGGCTGGGACGACTACGCGGGCGTGGACGTGCGCGGGAAGGTGCTGCTGGTGCGCGTCAACGACCCCGGCACCGGCGACACCCCCGGCTTCTTCGGCGGAAAGGCGCTCACCTACTACGGGCGCTGGACCTACAAGTACGAGGAGGCGTCGCGGCGCGGGGCGGCCGGGGTGCTCCTGGTCCACACCGACGAGTCCGCCGGCTACGGGTGGAACGTGGTGCGCTCCTCCAACACGGGGGAGCAGTACGACCTGGCGGGGCCGCCCGAGTTCCCCCTCACGGTGAAGGGGTGGATCTCCTCCGGGGCCGCGGCGGAGGCGCTGCGGCGGGCCGGGCACGACCCGGAGGCGCTCATGCGCCGCTCAGGGGAGCGCGGCTTCCGCCCGTTCGCCACCGGGATCCGCGTGCGCGCCGGGGTGCGCAGCGAGGTGCGCGAGGTGCGCACGGCCAACGTGGCGGGGCTCCTCCCCGGGAGCGACCCCGCGCGCCGGGACGAGGTGGTCCTCCTCACCTCGCACTACGACCACCTGGGCACGGGGACGGGGGAGGACGGGGAGCGCGTGGTGTACCACGGCGCCTACGACAACGCCAGCGGCGTCTCCGTCCTCCTGGCGGTGGCGGAGGCCGCGGCCGCGCTCCCGGAGGCGCCCCCCCGCTCGCTGCTCTTCGTCGCCACCACCGCCGAGGAGTCCGGCCTGCTGGGGGCCGAGTGGTACGCGCGGCACCCGCTGGTGCCGCTGTCGCGCACGGCGGCGGAGCTCAACGTGGACGGCGCCAACCTGCAGGGGCGCACCCGCGACCTGGCGCCGCTGGGGGCGGACCGCTCGGAGCTGGGGGAGACGGTGCGCGAGGCGGCGGCGGCGGAGGGGATGACGCTCCGCCCCGACCCGCACCCCGAGCAGGGGATGTTCTTCCGGCAGGACCACTTCCCGCTGGCCCGCGCCGGGGTCCCCGCGCTGGCGCTGGACCACGGGCTGGACTACCTGGAGAAGCCCGCCGGGTGGGGGGAGGCGTGGTACGGGGAGTTCGTCGCCCGGCACTACCACCAGCCGTCGGACGCCTACCGGGAGGGGCTGGACTACGGCGGCGCGGTGCAGCAGGGACGCGTGCTCCTCCGCACCGCGCTGGCCGTCGCCGCCGCCGGGCAGATGCCGGATTGGAACCCGGGGTCGGAGTTCGTCCGGCGCGGCGAGGAACGCGGCGGGTGATGCCCAAGTATCACCACGGGGAGGCGGTGGGGGCCGGGGTGCGGAGCGGGGCCTGAACCATTGGCTGGAATGTTCGCGACTCTTCCCACGAACCCGGTGCTGGAGGCCATCCAGGACGGGGTGTACACCGTGGACGCGGCGGGGCGCATCACCTACTGGAACGCCGCCGCGGAGCGCCTCCTGGGGATCACCCGGGAGGCGGCGATCGGCCGCGCCTTCCGGGCGGTGCTCCCCCGCCCGCAGGGGGACGAAGCCTGGGCGGAGCTCGCCCGCGTCCTGGCGGAGCGGGCCCCGCGCCAGTACGTGGAGAGCTACGCGTCGGACGGCCTCCCCCGGCACGTGCGGGTGCAGGCTTCGCCGCTGGAGGACGGGGGCGCGCTGGTGCAGCTCCGCGACGCCACCGAGGAGCTGGGGGTGCAGGAGCAGTACGCCCGCCTGCTGGAGGCCATCCGCGACGGCTTCGTGGCGGTGGACGCCTCCTGGCGCATCGTCTACGTCAACCGCGCCGCGGAGCTGCTCCTCCGCCTCCCCCGGAACCGCGCGCTCGGGATGGACGTGCACGCCCTGCTCCCCCCCGGCCCGCCGGAGATCGTGCGGGCGCTGCGCGCCACCATGTCGGACGGGGAGGCGCGCCACCTCTCGGCGGTGCGCCCGGAGGCGCGCGGCTTCGAGGACCGCTTCTTCGACGTGTGGACGCATCCGCTCCCCTTCGGCGGGGTCTCGGTGCTCTTCGAGGACGTGACCGCGCAGGTCCACCGGGAGAGGGACCTGGCACGCCTGGCCGCGGAGGCGGAGGAGGCGAACCGCGCCAAGAGCCGCTTCTTCAACGCCGTCAGCCACGAGCTGCGCACCCCGCTGAACGCCATCGTGGGGTACACGCACCTCCTCAGCAGCGAGACCTACGGGCCGGTCCCCTCGGGAGCGCAGCGCGCCGCGGAGCGGGCCGGGGTGTGCGCCGAGCACCTGGCGCGGCTTGTGGACGACGTGCTCCTGATGACCACGGCCGAGGTCGGCCGCCTCCCCGTCTCCCCCTCGCCGGTGGCGCTGGAGACGTTCCTGCCCAGTTCGCTGGAGCCGCTGCGCCAGCAGGCCGAGGCCAAGCGCCTGGCTTTCGTGGTGGAGGTGGGGGCCGGCGCCGCGGAGGTGGAGACCGACCCCGACCGGCTCCGCCAGCTCCTCCTGGCGCTGGTGGCGAACGCGGTGAAGTTCACCGCGCACGGCGAGGTGCGGGTGGAGGCGCGCGCGGCCCCGGAGGAGGACGCCGTGGACGTCGTCGTGGCCGACACCGGCCCGGGGATCTCGCCGGAGGACCGCGACCGCATCTTCGAGGCGTTCGAGCAGCTCGGCGACCCGTCCCGCACCGACTCCATGAGCCGAGGCACGGGGTTCGGGCTGACCATCGCGCGGAAGCTGGCCCGGCTGCTGCGCGGCTCGCTCACGCTGGAGGAGCGCGAGGGCGGGGGATCCGCCTTCCGCGTGCGCCTCCCCCGGGCGTACTCGGCCGCGGGCGGGCCTCCCGCCTGACGGGATCCGCGTGGCCCCTTCCGCCCGCGCCCTGGAAGCACCGCCTCCGCCGCGCTAGCTTCGGACCGTCGTCCGTCCGGGACCCGCAGCCGAGACGCCATGCTCCGACTCCACGAATACCGCTACCTCCGCCCCGCCCACCTGGCCGAGGCCCTGGATCTCCTCCACGGCCGCGAGGACGCCATGCCCGTGGCCGGGGGGACGGACCTGGTCCCCAACATGAAGCACCGCCTCTGGACGCCGCGGCTCCTGGTGGGGCTCAAGGGCGTCGAGGAGATGCGGGGGATCCGGCTGGAGGACGCCGAGGGACGCCCCGCGGCGGAGGACGACGGCTCGGCCCGCTTCCTCTCGATCGGCGCGGCGGCGACGCTCGCCGGGACGGCGCGCGACCCGCGGGTGCGCCGCCTCTTCCCCGCGCTGGCGGCGGCGGCGGGGCACGTGGCGGGGCCGCAGATCCGCAACCAGGGCACCATCGGCGGGAACCTCTGCCTGGACACCCGCTGCACCTACTACAACCAGAGCCTGTTCTGGCGCCAGGCGCTGGGCTTCTGCCTGAAGAAGGACGGCGAGGTCTGCCACGTCACGAAGGTCGGGAAGAAGTGCGTGGCCGCGCACTCCGCCGACACCCCCCCGGTGCTGATGGCGCTGGGCGCCGAGGCGGAACTGGCCTCGCCGGAGGGCGTGCGCCGGGTCCCGGTGGAGGACTTCTTCGTGGCGGACGGGAAGTGGAACACGGTGCGGCGCCCCGACGAGCTGGTGGTGCGGGTGCGCGTCCCGCTCCCGCCGCCGCGGCTGCGGACCGCCTACCGCAAGCTCCGGCAGCGCAACTCCGTAGACTTCCCCCTACTGTCGGTGGCGCTGGCCGCGGAGGTGGCGGAGGACGGCACCGTGGCCGCGATGTCGCTGGTGGTCTCCGCGCTGGGGGCGCGCCCCCGCGTGGTCTCCGGGCTGGAGAAGGTGGCCGTCGGGCGCCCCGTCGGCGAGGTGGCGGACGCGGTGGCGCAGCAGGCGTTCAAGCAGTGCCACCCGCTGGAGAACCTGATCGTGGACCCCGACTGGCGCCGCGCCATGGTCCCCGTCTACGTGCGCCGGGCGGTGGAGCAGGTCGCGCGCGGCGCGTAGCCGCCTCACGCGAGCGAGTCCGGCCGCTCGATCCCCGGCCGAGGCGCGGGTACGCCTTCCTCCCGCCCGGCGCTTCCCACCCACCACGCCAGCAGCGCGAACCCGCCCAGGAACGCCGCCAGCAGCCACATGGCGACGGCGTGCTTCTCCTCGTGCTTCATCCTTGACTCCGCCCGCCCGCAGGGGCAGCGGTACAGGGGGTGAGGGCCATTGACGCGTCGGGGTGCTTGCTGTACTGTTTTCCTGTACAGGAAAAGGAGCTTCCAATGGCGATCGAGACGACGTATACGCAGGCGCGGGCCAGCCTGGCTCGCCTGCTGGACGAGGTGACGGAGAACCGGGAGACGGTCATCATCCACCGCAGGAGTGGGGAGGACGTCGCCCTCATCGCCGCCGACGAGCTGCGCAGCCTCCGCGAGACGGCGCACCTCCTGCGATCACCGGCCAACGCCCGTCGGCTGCTGACCGCGCTGGCCCGCGCCCAGGCCCGATCGGTCGAGCCGAGCAGCCTGGAGGAGCTTCGCGCCGAGGTCGGGCTTGAAGGGTAGGCGCAAGCCGCCTGCCGGAAGGCCGGTACGCGCTTCCGTCTTCCATCCCGAGTTCGTCGACGACCTGCGCTACTGGGTAGAGGTGGACCGGAAGGTCGCGCTGCGAGCCCTCGACCTCGTGAAGGCGGTACTGCGCGACCCGTTCGTCGGGATCGGCAAGCCGGAGCCGCTGAAGTACCTCACTCCGGGCACGTGGTCGCGCCGGCTGACGGAGGAGCACCGTATCGTGTACTTGGTGCAGGACGACCGTGTGGAGTTCCTCCAGGCAAGGTACCACTACGGGCGGTGACCCCGCCCTCCGCGTGTCACGCACGCGACTCCGCTCGCCGCCGCGTGAGGGATGCGCGCCCGGCAGGGCCGAGACCCGCGGGGCTGTTTCCGCGGGTCTCGGCTGCGTTGGGCGGCGTTGTTTGCTGCCCTACGCAGCGCGCAGCCCGACCCGAGCGTCAGCGAGGGGCACGCCCGAACCCGCCGTCGAAGCCGTTCAGGACGCCGACTCCGCCGGAGCGAGAAGGTGCTGCGGCGCGTCCCCCCAGAGCCGCTCGAGCTGGTAGAACTCCCGCGCCGCCGGGTGGAACACGTGCACCACGAAGTCGAAGTAGTCCACCAGCACCCAGCGCCCGCCGCGCAGCCCCTCGACGTTCACGGGCCGGACGCTCTCCTTCTTGAACTCGTCGATCAGGTTGTCCGCGATGGCCGTGACGTGGGTGTCGGAGCGGCCGGTGGCCACCAGGAACCAGTCGGTCGCGGTGGAGATCCCCCCCAGCTCCAGCACGACCACGTCGGTGGCCTTGCGGTCGAAGAGGAGGTCCACGGCGCGCCGCACCTGCGGCGGGAGGTCGAGGTTGTCGGGCGCGACTGCGGCTTCGCTCATCCGGCGTTCGGGTGCGGGCGACGGGAGTGGGACGGACCCCCGCGACGGGGCGCGAGGACCGTGCTGAGACGGCAAGATAGGGACCACCCGGCGGGGTGCAAACGGCGCGGGGGAGCCCCCCCCCAGGACCGCTACCCCCC
>DATABU010000304.1:0-3781 GCA_036259415.1 Longimicrobiaceae bacterium | reverse complement strand
GGGTGCTCGGCCACGGCGTGGAGGCCAACGGCACCTTCTACTGCTGCGCGCACTGCGCCCGCCGCCACGGCGCCGAGGACGTGGCCGACCACTCCCGGAGCTCGCCGCACGGCCTGGACACCGCCGAGCCGGCCGGCTGATCCGCGTCCGATCGGGTCAGGGCTGGACTGCTCCGGGTTCGGGCGTGCCCCTCGCGGGCGCTCGGGTCGGGCTGCGGCTCCGTAAGCGGGCAGATTACGCCCGCTAACGGAGGCGAGACCCGCGCAGTGCCTCTGAACTGCGGTGCCGGCGGGTCTCGCCGCTTCGCGCTCGCATCCCTCACGCAGGCACCCAGCAGAGGCAGGCGGTATGTTCCTCTGGGAGCAGGCAGGGAGGGAGTGGGGCTGGTCGGAGGAAAGAGTTGGGGACGCGGTGGAGGGGAGGGGCATTAACTCTTTCCGGAGACCAGCCCCGCTTCCGACCGCTACGCACCGAAGCCAGGACCTGCACCGACTCCCCAATCCCCTCTCCCATTCAGGGAAGAGTGTGGCGAGCCCGAGGCGAGCCGGGTGAGGGCCCCCCGGAACTCGCCCCCCCCGATCTCCATGACCGCGGCGCGAGGCTCCTCCTCCCGCCCCTAGAAGTCGGCGGGCTCCTCCTCGGCGCCGTCGCCCAGCCAGGGGAGGAGCTGGAGGTAGCGGCGGCGCAGGCGGTTGGCCTCCGCGCGCGCTTCCTCCACGGTGGCGCCGAAGCCCTCCCACGCCCAGCCGCTCCAGGGGTCCGGGCCGGGCGTGGTCCAAGGCGAGTCGCCGGTGTGCACGCGGGCGCCGTGGGCGTGCTGCGAGAACGGGTCCAGGTAGATCCCCAGCACGCTCCCGCGGCTGTCCAGCACCACGCCGTGCGTCCCGTGGCGCCGCCTCCGCCTGCGCCGGAACGCCCGCACCCCCTCCACCACCGCGTCGGCGAAGATCAGCGCGGCGGAGAGGACCGCGAAGGCGGCGACGAGGATCAGCACGTGCGACTTCATGGCGTGGCTGCGGTGCGGCGGTTGGCGGAGCGTGTCGGCAGGCCCGCGCCCCCGACAACGTACCACGGCCGGCCGTCCACGTTCCACCGCCGCGCCCCCACTCCGCGCAACTCGTTGCCCTGTTGCAACTTGTTTGCAAAGCCTTGCGGGGCGGGCGCCCGCGAGGTATCCTGTGAGCCTCTCAGACAACTCACCTCCGGCGGCGCCCCCGCCGGCCCCTTCGAGAACGGCAAACCCGCCGAAAGGCGGGGACGCAAAGCTCCGAGGCTACCGCGAGCGCCATCGCGCGCCCGCCACGCCGGTCGAGCCGACGACGACTCCCGACACATGAATCTGGACACCCGGACACGTATCGCGCCCGTCCTCGCCCGTTCCTCCGAAGTTCCCGGCCACTCCCCCATGCTCAGGATCCGCCGCTCCGCCGCGCGCTGCGCGGCGCTGTGCGGCGCGCTGGCGCTGCTCTGCGCCGCCCCGCTGTCGGCGCAGGCCGACGGCGCCGAGCGGGAGCGGCCGCGGCTGCTGGGCCGCCTGCTGGGGACGCCCAAGCTCGAGTACCTGTCCCGCCTGACGGGGCTCGCCATCCCCGTGGAGGGGGTGCGCGTCTCCAGCCTGCGCGACTCCTTCCTGGAGGGGCGCTCGGGCGGGCGGACCCACGAGGCCATCGACATCCACGCCCCCCGGGGGACCCCGGTGGTCGCGGTGGCGGACGGCGTGATCCTGAAGCTCCACCAGGGCGCGCTGGGCGGGAACTCCATCTACCACCTGGACGAAGACGGGCGCACGCGCTACTACTACGCCCACCTGGACCGCTACGCGGACGGTGTCGCGGAGGGGCAGCGGGTGCGGCGCGGTGACGTCATCGGCTACGTGGGCGACACCGGCAACGCGCAGCCGGGCGACTTCCACCTGCACTTCTCCGTGTCGCTGCTGAACGACGCCCGCCAGTGGTGGAGGGGGACGCCGCTCAACCCGTACGCCCTTCTCACCGGCCGCGACCTCGACCGGGTGAACTGAGCCCCGGCGTCCACTCCCGAGCCCGCGGAAGGCCCCCAGGTCCTCCGCGGGCTTCGTTTTTGCAGTGTCCACGGACGAGGGATTCGGCGGCGCGCGCAGGAATGGCTCATTTCGCGCGTTTAATTGACCGCCATCTTCCCAGCACGTAATATCCGCCAGGTCAAGCAACGTCCCTTGGGACGCCACACTCCTGCGCCAGAACCTTTCCGGCCTCCGGCCCCCCGGAGCCGACCCCGGTCCCCCGCACTCTCCGACCCGGCCCCGAACCGGCAGCCCCGCCGGCGGGAGCGGCCGCGAGCCCGGATCCGACCGCAAACCCTCGCCCGAGGAGATCCCCGTGGACGACCGCGACCTGCTTGGAACCGAGATCTTCACCCACCACATCGGGACCTACTCCCAGCCCTCGGGACCCGACCTCCTCCGGCGCACCGAGCCCTTCCTGGAGTGGCAGGAGGGGCGCAGCAGGACCGGGCTCTGGCCCTTCTCGCGCAGCCTGGGCGACACCCCCGCCGCCGAGTGCGTCCTGCGGAGCGAGGCGGGGACCGCGCTCGCGGGGCTGAACTTCTCCTCGCAGGACTACCTGGGGCTCTCCTCGCACCCCGCGGTGGCCGAAGCGGCGCACCGCGCGATCCGCGACTATGGCCCGCACAGCGCCGGGTCGGGGATGCTGGCGGGGAACACGGCTCCCTCGATGCGGCTGGAGGAGGCGATCGGCGAGGCGCTGGAGGCGCCGTACGTGGCGCTCTTCCCCAGCGGGTGGGGCGCGGGCTTCGGGACAATCACCGCCCTGGTGCGCCCCTCCGACCACGTGGTGATGGACGTGCTGTCGCACGCCTGCCTCCAGACCGGCGCGGCGGCGGCCACCCGCAACGTCCACCACTTCCGCCACCGCGACAACGAGCGGGTGCGCGACCGGCTGCGCCACATCCGCTCGCGCGACGCGGAGAACGGGATCCTGGTGGTCACCGAGGGCCTCTTCTCCATGGACTCGGACGTCCCCGCCATCGAGGAGCTGCAGGCGATCTGCCACGAGTGGGGGGCGACGCTGCTGGTGGACGCCGCGCACGACTTCGGGGCGCTGGGGCCGCGCGGGACGGGGAGCGTGGGCGCGCAGGAGATGCTGGGGAAGGTGGACCTGGTGATGGGCGCCTTCTCCAAGACCTTCGCCTCCAACGGCGGCTTCCTGGCGACGCGCTCCCCCGCGGTGCGCCAGTTCGTCCGCATGTTCGGCGGGCCGCACATCTTCTCCAACGCCCTCTCCCCCGTGCAGGCCATGGTGGTGCGGCAGGCGCTGGAGATCGTCCGCTGCGAGGAGGGGGACGCCCTGCGCGGCCGGCTGATGCACAACGTGCTGGCGCTCCGCGGCGAGCTCGCCTCGCTGGGGATCGAGTGCATGGGGGTCCCCTCGGCGGTGGTCCCGGTCCCCATCGGCGACACGCCGACGGCCCGCATCGCCAGCCGCCTGGTGTTCGAGCGCCGCGTCTTCGCCAACCTGGTGGAGTACCCGGCGGTGCCGGTGAAGGGGACGCGCTTCCGCATGCAGGTGATGGCGACGCACACCGAGGAGCAGGTGCGCGCCGCGGCCCGGGTGGTGGCGGACGCCATCGAGGAGGCGCGCGCGGTGGTGGAGGGGACGGACGAGGCCCGGCGGGCGGTGGCGGCGGACTGAGCGCGCCTCCTCGATGGCGTCCGCCACCACCCGGGCCGCGGCGCGCACCTGCTCCTCGGTGTGCGTCGCCATCACCTGCATGCGGAAGCGCG
>DATABU010000303.1:0-1678 GCA_036259415.1 Longimicrobiaceae bacterium | reverse complement strand
CAGGATGCTGAGCGGCTCCTGCCGGGCCTGGGCCAGCTCCATCTCCTCGCGCAGGAAGTGCAGCAGGGAGCGGCGGGTGGCGCACCCGGTCAGCTCGTCGGTGTGCGCCAGGTCGTGCAGCCGGCGGCGCTGCTCGATCAGGTTCTGGAACACCTGCACCCGGCCGCACGCCTGCACCACCGCCTCCACCACGCGCCCCGCCAGCTCCTCCGCCCCCTCGCCCAGCGGGGGCTCCCCGGCGAGGGAGCGCTCCAGGAAAACCCCGGTCATCCCGTCGGTGATGGGGAACGGGACGGCGACCGCCGAGCGGACCTCGGGGCCGCCGCCTTCGCGCTCCCACCGCTCCCGCATCTCCGCGAACAGAGGGGAGGCCGCCACGTCCGGGATGGAGACCCGGGTGTTGCGCTCCAGCGCGGCGCGGACCTCCGGGTAGCTCTCCAGGTCGATCAGCCTCCCCTCGGGTCCGTCCCCGGACGAGGCGGCCTCGCGGGCCACCGTCCCGCCGTGGTCGTCCTGCTCCGCCACGATCACCGAGCAGCGGCAGCCGCCCAGGATCTCCGCGGTGCGAGAGGTGACCAGGTGGAACATCTCGTCGGCGGTCACCACCCGGTTCAGCTCCCGGATCAGGTCGATGGCCTGCAGGCGCATGCGGGCCTGCTCGCGGGCCCGGCGCAGCTCCTGGTGCCGCTGGATGTGCGAGTCCACGCGGGCCAGCAGCTCGTCCAGCCGGAAGGGCTTGGTCAGGAAGTCCACCGCGCCGTCGCGCAGGGCGGAGACGGGGAGGGTGGCGTCGTTCGTGGCGGTGATGAGGACGACGGGGAGGTCCATCCAGCGGGCGTCGCGCCGCAGGGTGCGCAGCACGTCCAGCCCGCTCATCTCCGGCATCATCACGTCCAGGAGGAGGAGGTCCGGCGCGTGCGGAGCGTCGGTGAGCAGGTCGAGCAGGACCAGTCCGCTGTGCGCCGTGCGCACCTGGTACCCGTTCGCGCTGAGCGCGCGGTCGAGCCCCTGGAGGATGGCCGGGTTGTCGTCGGCGACGTAGACCGTGGAAGAACGAGTCATCCCCGCGTGTCTGGCGGATGGGAAATCGGACGCGAGCGTGTAGGCATCCGCCGCGGCCGGCCCGGAGGGAGCTTCGGCCCCGTACCGCTCCTTCACCGCACCGTACATCCGGCTGTCGCTGTCGGCGTCGAGAATCGCTGCCTCCTCCCGTCCGCCGGCGCCGAGCGGCCCCGTGACGGGTGGCAAGTGGCTTCGCCTGGCGCAAGACGCAGACCAGGCAAGGAGGTCCGGCGATTCCCCGCGCCGCGGCTCGGCAACGGGGCCCGCGCCGGAACCGGCGGCGACCCGCCGATTGAGGCGCCGCCGCCCCAGGTTGTCCCTCCACCGCCCCAGGACGCCGGGCCCGGAACCTGCTTCGGGCGCCGGCACCCGTGACACAGCCGGGATCCTCCCGGGCCGCCGCACGCCGCAGACGCATGCACTCCTCGACGCCCCGAAGGACCCGTCCCGCCGTCCGCACCACCCTCGCCGCGCTGCTCGCCACCGCCCTGCTGGCCGCGGGGTGCCGGCGGGCCGAGCCGGAGCCGCCCTGGGCGGAGAGCGTGCTCTCCCGCCTGTCGCTGCGCGCGCGGGTGGCGCAGATGGTCGTCCCCGAGCTGCCCGCCGGGAGCGGCGC
>DATABU010000302.1:0-1659 GCA_036259415.1 Longimicrobiaceae bacterium | reverse complement strand
CTTCCCGTTCTGGCAGGCGTTCCGCTTCATCGCCCCCGCGCTGATGGCCGGCAACGTGGGGCTGCTCAAGCACGCCTCCAACGTCCCGGGGTGCGCCCTGGCCATCGAGGACGTGCTGCGGCGCGCGGGCTTCCCGGAGGGGGTGTTCCAGTCGCTGCTGGTGGGGTCGGCGGCGGTGCCCGGCCTGCTGGACGACCCGCGCATCCGGGCCGCCACCCTCACGGGGAGCACCCCCGCGGGGAGCGCGGTGGCGGAGCGGGCGGGGAAGCGGATCAAGAAGACGGTGCTGGAGCTGGGCGGCAGTGACCCGTTCGTCGTCATGCCGTCCGCGGACCTGGAGGCGGCGGCGTCCACCGCGGTGACCGCCCGCACGATCAACAACGGCCAGTCGTGCATCGCCGCCAAGCGCTTCATCGTGCACGCCGGCGTGTACGGCGAGTTCGAACGGCGCTTCGTGGAGGGGATGCGCGCCCTCCGCGTCGGCGACCCCATGGACCCGGAGACGCAGGTGGGCCCCCTGGCGACGGAGAGCATCCGCGACGAGGTGGCGGGGCAGGTGCGCGCCGCCGTCGGGGCGGGGGCGCGGCTCCTCTGCGGCGGCGAGGTCCCGGAGCGCCGGGGGTGGTTCTATCCGCCCACCGTGCTCGCCGACGTGCCCGAGGACTCGCCGGCGTACCGGGAGGAGGTCTTCGGCCCCGTGGCGATGCTCTTCCGGGTGGGCGGCCTGGACGAGGCGGTCCGCCTCGCGAACGACACGCCGTTCGGGCTGGGGAGCAGCGTGTGGACGCGGGACGAGGCGGAGCGCCGCCGCTTCGTGGAGGAGATCGAGGCGGGGATGACCTTCGTGAACGCCATGGTGGCTTCCGACCCGCGCCTCCCCTTCGGGGGCGTCAAGGACTCCGGCTACGGGCGGGAGCTGTCGGCGTTCGGGATCCGCGAGTTCGTCAACGTCAAGGCGGTGTACGTCCAGGAAGACGCGGGAACGCACCGGCCGGAGACGGAGTAGCACGGGGCGCCCTCGCCGCGCCCGACCTCCGCGCCCGGACCCGAACGCCTTGCCGACCTCCGCACCCGCCCGCGCCCTGCTCGCCTTCCACCGGGGCGCGGGGCTGCGCGTGGCGCTCCGCGCCAGCATCGTCGCCGTCTGCGTCCTGATCTTCGTGGGCGGGTCGTCGCCCAACCTGGCGTACACCGTCTACCGCTTCGTCCTGGGCGTGGCTTCCACGGAGGCAGGCCCCGGCTCGCTCCAGCTGCTGGTGCTGGTCGGCCTGGCGCTGGCGGCACAGGCGGAGGCGCGGGTCCGCACCGGGGTGAAGGGATGGCTCCTCACCCTCCCCGCCGAGGGCGTGGACCACCGCCGGGCCCTCCAGGGCTCGCTGGTCCTGGCGCAGCTCCCTGTGCTGGTGGCGGGCCTGCTCTGCGCGCTCGCCGCGGCGCTGGGGTACCGCGCGCCGCTCTCCCCCGCCAAGCTGGTGGCCCTTCCGCTGGTGGTGGCGGCGGTCGCGGCCGCGGTCGTCCCCTCGGCGGGGGGCGCGGCGGCGCGCCCGCTGGCGCTGGGCGCCGCTCTCCTGGCGTCGCTAGCGGCGTGGTGGGGCATCGCCGCCTCGGTGCTCGCCCTCGCCGCGGCGGACCGGGTCGCTGGGCCGGTCCAGCTGGGCC
>DATABU010000301.1:0-5536 GCA_036259415.1 Longimicrobiaceae bacterium | reverse complement strand
GCGGGGGCGCGCGCCTTCGTCCGCGAGCTGACGCGGGAGCGGGGCGTGCTGGAGAGCCGGGCGGCGCGCGGCAGGGAGGGGGAGACCTCCAAGTTCCAGGACTACTACGACTTCTCCCAGCCGGTGAGGCAGCTCCCCGGGCACCGGGTGCTGGCCATCCGCCGGGGCGAGGCGGAGGAGTTCCTGGTGGCGCGCATCGTGGCGCCGGAGGAGGAGATCCAGGCCGGGCTGACGCAGCGCTTCGTGGCCCGTTCGCGCGCACCGCAGCAGATGCGCGCGGCCGTGGAGGACGCCTACCGGCGGCTGGTGGCCCCCTCGGTGGAGGTGGAGCTGCGCATGGAGCTGAAGACGCGCGCGGACGAGGAGGCCATCGCGATCTTCGGGCAGAACCTGGAGGCGCTGCTGCTGGCCTCGCCCGCGGGGGAGCGGACGGTGCTGGGAGTGGACCCGGGGTTCCGCACCGGGTGCAAGCTGGCGGTGGTGAGCCGCACGGGCGCGCTCCTCGCCACCGGGCAGGTGTACCTGCACCAGGAGGAGCGCGCCCGGCGCGACCTGGCGCGCATGGTGGCCGAGCACGGGGTGGAGCTGGTAGCGGTGGGGAACGGCACCGCCAGCCGCGAGACCGACGCGCTGGTGCGGGCCGCGGTGCGGGAGCTCCCCGCGGAGCGCCGGCCCACCGTGGTGGTGGTGAACGAGGCGGGGGCCTCGGTCTACTCGGCGTCGGACCTCGCGCGCGAGGAGCTGCCGGAGCTGGACCTGACGCTCCGCTCGGCGGTCTCCATCGCGCGGCGGCTGCAGGACCCGCTGGCGGAGCTGGTGAAGATCGACCCCAAGTCCATCGGGGTGGGGCAGTACCAGCACGACGTCTCGCAGACCCGGCTGAAGCGGCGGCTGGACGAGACGGTGGAGAGCTGCGTGAACCGCGTGGGGGTGGAGGTGAACACCGCCTCGCCCTCGCTCCTGGCGTACGTGGCGGGGATCGGGCCCACCGTGGCGCAGCGGATCGCGGAGACGCGCGACCGGCAGGGGGCGTTCCGCTCGCGGAAGCAGATCCTCTCGGTGTCGGGGCTGGGGCCGCGGACCTTCGAGCAGGCGGCGGGCTTCCTGCGCGTGCGCGGAGGGGAGCACCCGCTGGACGGCTCGGCGGTGCACCCGGAGCGCTACGCGCTTGTGGAGACCATCGCGCGGGACATCGGCGTCGGGCTGGAGTCGCTGGTGGGGAACGAGGAGGCCATCCGCCGCATCGACCCCCGCAGGTACGTGGGCGACGGGGTGGGGCTCCCCACCCTGGAGGACATCCTGGCCGAGCTGCGCAAGCCGGGCCGGGATCCCCGCAGCGCCTTCGAGGCGCCGGCCTTCCGCGAGGACGTGCAGAGCGTCGCCGACCTGCGCGAGGGGATGACGCTGCAGGGGACGGTCACCAACGTGGTGGCGTTCGGCGCCTTCGTGGACGTGGGGGTGCACCAGGACGGGCTGGTGCACGTCTCCGAGCTCTCCGACCGCTTCGTGCGCGACCCCAACGACGTGGCGCGGGTGGGCGACCGGGTGACGGTTCGGGTGCTCTCGGTGGACGTGCCGCGCAACCGGATCGCGCTCAGCATGAAGTCCGGGGCGGGGAAGGGGAGCGGCGGCGGCGGGCGCCGCGACGAGCCCCGGGGCGGCGCCGCGACGGCGAGGTCCCGCCCGCCGAAGCCGCAGCCGCCGGAGGTGAAGCCGGGCGTGGCCCCCAACGGGATGCGCATCGTCACCCGCGAGTAGGAGCCGCGCGGCACCCCGCCGGCCGGCGGGGTGCTGCGCGCGCGCCCCCTTCCCAATATATTTGCGGACAGCGCCGGTCCGCCCCGGGCCCGCGTCCCCACCGCGCACCCATCCAGGAGACCGAAGATGCTCGCTCCCCCCGATTCCGCCCCCGCCGGGGCGAGGTGGTCGGAGGCCAACGCCGAGTTCCGCCGCTTCGCGGAGCGGAACCCGGAGTACCTGGGCCGCGCCGCCTTCGCCTCGCTCGACGCCGACCGCACCTTCCGCAAGGTCCCGCTGCAGCCCTGGCCGGTCTTCATCGGGCCGGCGCAGCGCGCGGAGCTGGAGCGGATCACGCTCGGGGTGGACCGCCTCGCCCGCGGCGCCCTGGAGCGCTTCGTGGGGGGCGACCGGGAGCGGATGAAGGACTACTACCGCTCGGAGGCGATGGAGGACATCCCCGAGTCGGACTTCGTGGCGCTGGAGATGAGCGACGAGGTCCTGGATCTGGTCCTCTCGGAGCCCAACGGGATCCGCGGCGCCATCTCGCGGGGGGACTACCTGGAGACGCCCGACGGGCTCAAGTGCATGGAGCTCAACACCGGCAGCTTCATCGGCGGCCTGTTCACGCAGGCGCTGGGCGAGCTGCACCTGGAGTCGGCGCCGGTCCGGCGCTTCCTGGCCGAGCACGGCCGCAGCGCCCGCGCGCCGGACACGCTCGCCGCGTTCTTCCGGCACGTCCTCGCGGAGACCGAGCGGCTGGGCGCCTGGAGCGGCGGGGAGTTCAACGTGGTATTCCTGGCCCTCCCCCACGAGCCGGACCAGGTCGCGCTGCAGATGGGGGAGCTGTACAACCGCGAGCTGCGCCGGGTCCTGGAGGAGGACGGCACCGCCCCCGGCGGGAGGGTCTTCGTCTGCGCGGTGGAGGACATCGTGGACGACGAGGGGGTCCTGCGGGTGGAGGGGCACCCCGTTCACGCGGTGTTCGAGCAGCACGACGGGAGCGCGGACATCCGCATGCTCTTCTGGTTCTTCAAGCACCGCCGGGTGAACCTGCTCAGCGGCCCCGTCAGCGCCCTCATGGGGGACAAGCGGAACCTTGCGCTCGTCTCGGAGAACGCCGGATCGGACGAGTTCACCGAGGCGGAGCGGGAGCTGATCGCGCGGCACGTGCCCTGGACGCGGCGGGTGCTCCCGGGGCGCACGGAGTTCCGCGGGCGCACCGTCCGGCTCCCCGAAGACCTGGTGGAGCTGCGCGGGGAGATGGTGCTGAAGAAGGCCACGTCGCTGGGCGGGGCCTACGTGCACATCGGCCGGTACCGCACGGACGACGAGTGGCGGGCGCTGATCGCCCGGGCGCTGCGGGAGAAGGACTGGGTGGCGCAGGAGTACCTGGAGACGGTCCCCCACGCGCTGCAGGACGAGGAGCGCGGGGTCGCGCCGAACGATCTGGTCTGGGGACTGTTCGCCTTCGGGGACCACTTCGGCGGCGCCTTCCTGCGCACGCACCCGGCGGGCCGGCACGGCGGCGTCGTCAACACCAAGCAGGGCGCGCAGGTGGCCGCCGCGCTGGAGGTGATGGAGTGAGCCGCGGCGGCTGACCGCGCCCGAACCCTTCCAGGAGAGATCCATGTCCGCGACGGCAGAGGCGGCGCCGGCCCGGGAGCGGTGGTCGGCGGTGAACCGCGACTTCAGGGAGTGGGTGGAGCGCAACCCGGAGTTCCTGCGCCGGGACCGCTTCGCCGCGGTCTGCGAGGACCCGGCGCTGCGGAAGCTGTCGCTGCAGCCGTGGCCGCTCTTCATCGACGCCGTGCGGCTGCGGGAGGTGGAGCGGCTCACGCTCGCCATGGACCGCCTGGTGAAGAGCGTCTTCGAGCGCTTCCTGGACGACGACCCGGAGCGGATCGCGGAGTACTACCGCTCGGCCCGCGAGACGCCGTCGAACGGGTTCGAGCTCAGCGAGGAGCTGGTCATGCTGATGATGGAGGAGCCCAGCGGGATCGCCGGGGCGCCCTCCCGCGGCGACTACGTGGAGACCGACCGGGGGCTCGTCTGCATCGAGTTCAACTGCGGCGGCGGGCTGGGCGGCCTGCCGAACAACACCATCGCCGAGCGGCACCTGGCCGGTCCCGCGCTGAGCCGCTTCCTCGCGGAGCGGGGGCTGCGCGCCCGCGGACCGGACACGCTGGGGGCGCTCTTCCGGCACTGCCTGGACGACACGGCGCGCCTGGGGGCGTGGGACGGCGGGGAGTTCAACGTGGCGATCCTGGTCCGCCCGCACGACGACGACCAGGTGGCGCTCACGGACGTGGAGCTGTGCACCCGCGAGCTGCGCCGGGTCCTGGAGGAGCGCGCCGCCGGGCGGGCCACGGGCGGGGCGGTGGTCGCCTGCGGCCCGGAGGACCTGGTGGAGGACGGGAGCGTGCTCCGGGTCGAGGGGCGCCCGGTCCACGTGGTGGTGGAGCAGCACGACGGTTCCGCCGACATGCGCGCCATCTTCCGCCACTTCAAGCGCGGCCGCCTCAACCTGTTCAGCGGACCCATCAGCGTCCTGCTGGGAGACAAGCGCAACCTGGCGCTGGTCTCCGAGCACGCGGGGTCCGCCGAGTTCTCGGCCGCGGAGCGCGAGCTGATCGCGGCGCACGTCCCCTGGACCCGCCGGGTGCTCCCGGGGCGGACGGAGCTGCACGGGCGCACCGTCCGGCTCCCCGACGACCTCCCGGAGCTGCGCGGGCAGCTGGTGCTCAAGCGGGCGACGTCGCTCGGCGGCCGGCACGTGCACATCGGGCGCTTCTGCACGGACGACGAGTGGCGGGCGCTGCTCGCCCTGGCGCTGAGGGAGGAGGACTGGGTGGTGCAGGAGTACCTGGACCCGGTCCCCTGCGTCTTCCAGCGAGGCGAGGAGGGCGCGGCGCGCTTCGACACCATCTGGGGGCTCTTCGCCTTCGGCGACCAGTTCGGGGGCGGCTTCCTGCGGGTGCAGCCCCGGTCGGGCGAGCACGCCGGGGTGGTGAACACGGCGCAGGGCGCGGAGGTGGGGATCCTGCTGGAAGTCGCCGACTGACCCGCCGGAATCGCTAGGTGGAGGCGCGGCAGACACTTGCGTTCGTGCGCCTCCCGGGCCCCCGCGCGGCCGCTCCCCGCGGGGGTTGACCGGATCGCTTCCCCGCGTGTACTGTAGGTGCGAAGCACGTCCGGGCACCGGTCCCGGACGGTCCACAGGCTCCGGCCCACTGGGGGGTCCGAGCTCCTCCGACAATGGCAAACCCGTCGAAAGGCGGGGACGCAAAGCTACGAGGCTACCGTGGACGCGCCCGCGTCCGCCACGCCAGTCGAGCCGCCGAAGAGGCTCCCGCCATGAAGCACCTGCTCGCCGGTCGCCCCCGCGTCCGTTCCGCCGCCCCGCTCGGGGCACGTTCCACCCCCGACTCGATCCGCCGCCCCACCCGCCGCCGCCTGCGCGGCTGGGCCGCCGCCGCGCTCGTCGCCCTGCTGGGGGCGTGCGAGGCGCTGCCGCTGGGCACCGACCTCGACGCCGCCTCGGACGGGGCCGCCGAGCAGGAGTTCGTCTCCCTGGTGAACGAGCACCGGGCGAGGCTCGGCTGCCCCTCGCTCTCCTGGGACGGGCGGGTGGCCGAGGTCGCCTCCGGCCACAGCCGCGACATGGCGCTGCGCGGCTTCTTCGCGCACGTCACCCCGGACGGGGTGGACCCCTGGCAGCGGCTCGCCCGCGGGGGGGTCGGCTACAGCACGGCGGGCGAGAACATCGCCCACGGGATCACCTCCGGGCGGCAGGCGT
>DATABU010000300.1:0-2811 GCA_036259415.1 Longimicrobiaceae bacterium | reverse complement strand
GCCGGGGACGGTCTCGACGCCCTCTTCCTCCCGCTCGGCGGAGAGGGCGTCCTGGCGCTGGCGGCCGACCCGGGCGCCTTCGGCGCACAGCCCGAGGCCGGGTGGGAGCGGGTGGCGGGGGCGCTGCGGCGCGTGGCGGAGCGGGACCGCCGGCTCCGCCAGGCCGAGGCGGAGCGCGACACCCTGCGCCTCCGCGCCGAGCAGAGCGAGGCGCTGCACGTGCTGGGGCTGGCGGCCAACCGCACCCTGGACCCCGACGAGGTGCTGAACCTGGTGGCGCGCTTCACCCGCACGCTGCTGGGGGCGCACTACGTCACGGTGAACACCACGGGGGCGGACGGGCAGGTGGGTACGGCGGCGGCGGTGGGGCTCCGCGGCCCCGGCCCGGCCGACGACCCCTTCGCCGCGCGGGTGGTGGCCGCCGGGAAGCCGCTCTCCGCGGGCGGGGAGGGGGACGCCTTCGGTGTGGACGAGCTCCCCTTCCACGCGGGCGAGGGGATGCGGGTGGGGCTGGGCGTCCCCCTCTCCCTCTTCGGCGAGACCTTCGGCGCGCTGGTGGTGGGGTACCGCCGCGAGTACCCGCTCACCGCCCGCGACACCCGGCTGGCGCTCACGCTGGCGGGGCACGCCGCGGTGGCCATCAGCAACGCGCGCCTGCACCGGGAGCTGGCCGACCGCTCGCGCGAGCTGGAGCGCGCCTACGAGGAGCTGCGCTGGTCGTCACAGGCCAAGGAGCGCTTCTTCGCCTCGCTGAGCCACGAGTTCCGCACCCCGCTGAACGCCGTGCTGGGCTACCAGAGCCTGATCCTGGACGACGTGGCCGGCGAGGTGCCTGCGGCGCAGCGCTCCTTCCTGGAGCGGGCGCACCGGGCCACGCAGAACCTGCTGCACCTGGTCAACGACGTCCTGGACCTCTCCAAGATCGAGGCCGGGAAGATGGAGCTGGTGCTGCGCCCCGTCTCGCTGCGCGAGGTGGTGGAGGACGCCTTCGCCGCGGTGCAGCCGCTGGCGGACCGCAAGGAGCTCCCCTTCCGCCTCCCCCCGCTGGGCTCGTTCCCGGCCGTCCACACCGACGGCGACCGGGTGCGCCAGATCCTGGTGAACCTGTTCTCCAACGCGGTGAACTTCACCGACGAGGGCGAGGTGACGGTCACGCTCGTCGGCCCCCCGCCGGACGGCGACGGTGCGCACCCGGTGGAGGGGGCGCCCCCGCGCTGGCTGGAGATCCGGGTGACGGACACCGGCCCCGGGATCGCCCCGGAGAACCGGGAGCGCATCTTCCACGAGTTCGAGCAGGTGGTGGGCCCCGGCGGGGGCGGGGGGACGGGGCTCGGGCTCCCCATCTCCCGCAAGCTGGCGCGGCTGCTGGGAGGCGACCTGCTGGTGGAGAGCGCGGTGGGGGCGGGCTCCACCTTCATCCTGCGCCTCCCGGACGCGCCGGCCGGCGCCGGGGAACCGCTTCCGTGACCGCGGTCGCCGGGGCCGAGCCGCTGGACGCGCTCGCCGAGCACGCCGCCCACGAGGAGCGGCTGGGGCGGTGGGACTCCGCCGCGCAGGGCTACGCGCAGGCGTTCCGGGCGGCGCTCGGGACCGGGGAGATGACGCGGGCGGTGAACGCGCTGCGCGGCCAGGCCCGCGTCCGCCAGGAGCAGCGCCGCTTCGAGGAGGCGGGCGAGCTGGCGGAGCTCAGCCGGACCATCGCGGAGGCGCATGGGCTGACGCTGGAATCCGCCCGGGCGCTGAACGTGCTGGGGATCATCCGCTATGCGGAGCGCCGCTGGGCGGAGGCGGAGGCGCTGTACGAGGAGGCCCGGAGCCTGGCGACCGACGTGGGGGACGACGAGCTGGTGGGGCTGGTCTGCCAGAACCTGGGGGTGCTGGCGAACATGCAGGGAAAGCTCCGCGAGGCGAGGATCCACTACCTGGAGAGTATCGGGGCCTCCGTTAGGTCGGGCAACAAGGAGGCCGAGATGATGGCGTACAACAACCTCGGCGTCGCCTGCTCGGAGCTCCGGGAGTGGATGGAGGCGCAGATCTACTTCGAGCGCGGGATCGAGATCGCGGAGCGCCTGGACGCGCTTCCCTACCTGGTCCGGTTCCTCGCCAACCGGGCGAAGCCGCTCCTCCAGTTCCGCGAGTTCTCCCGGGCGCGAGACACCCTCGCCCGGGCCGACGAGGTGGCGCGCCGCACCGGGAGCCGGGTCGGTCGGGTGGAGGTGGCCCGCCTGCGGGGAGCGGTCGCACGCGGCGAGGGCGACCTGGCCGCGGCGCAGCGCTTCCTGGACGAGTCCCTCGCCCTGGCCGCGGACGGGGGGCTGGAGCTGGAGCGCGCGGAGGCCCTGAGGGAGCTGGCGTCGCTGCGGGCCGACCAGGGCCGGCACGACGAGGTGCGCGCGCTCCTGTCGGCCGCGCGCCGCGACTTCGCGCGCATCGGGGCCGCCGTGGAGGTGGAGCGCACCGAGCGGATGCTGCACGCGCTGGGGTGATCCGCCGTCGCATCGGCATGCTAGTTGCTCTCCCGGGTGACAACGATCACCCTGGAGGACCCCATGAAACGCTGGTACTTCGCTACGGCTGCGGTTCTCGTCCTGGCTCTTTCCGGATGCGGTGACGGTTCGGTTTCCCCGGTCGCTCCGTCGGGACCGGCATACAGTGGAGGGCTCGTGGTCGGCGGCAACGGAGTGGCGCCCGCGGACACCACCTCGAAGCGCACGACGACGAGCGGTGGGAGCGAAGACGATGGAGGGCTGGTGGTGGGAGGCAACTGATCCTCTCTCCCGCTGCAGAACGGAGGGCCCCGCGCCGGTGCGC
>DATABU010000299.1:0-6545 GCA_036259415.1 Longimicrobiaceae bacterium | reverse complement strand
GGCCGCGCGCCCCCGCGGGCGCCGCGCACCGCCTGGCCGTCCCCGCCGCAGCGGTGGACGGGCTCCGCGCCGTCGCGCGCGCCGAGGGGGCGACGCTCTTCATGGCGCTCCTCGCCGCCTGGCAGCTCCTGCTCTCCCGGTACGCGCGGCAGGAGGACGTGGTGGTGGGCACGCCCATCGCGGGCCGGAGGCACGAGGCGCTGGAGGGGCTGGTCGGGATGTTCGTCAACACGCTCGCGGTGCGGACCGACCTGTCGGGGGACCCGTCGTTCCGGGGGCTCCTGGGGCGCGTCCGGGAGCGGACGCTGGGGGCGTACGCGCACCAGGACCTCCCCTTCGAGAAGCTGGTGGACGAGCTGCACCCCGCCCGCGACGTCACCCACACGCCGGTCTTCCAGGTGATGTTCGCCCTGCAGAACGCGCCCGGCGGCCGGCTGGAGCTGCCCGGCCTCACGCTCGCGCCGGTCGCGCCCGAGGGGCGGACGGCCAAGTTCGACCTGTCGCTCTCGCTGGTGGAGGCCGGCGACGGGCTGCACGGCGTGCTCGAGTACGCCACGGAGCTGTTCGACGAGGCCACGGCCGGGCGGATGACGGCGCACCTGGGCGTGCTGCTGGAGGCGGCCGCCCGCGACCCCGGGGCGCGCCTGTCCCGGCTCCCCCTGATGGACGCGGCCGAGCGGGACCGCGTGCTGAACGCCTGGCACGACGCCGGCCCGCCCGCCTTCCACGCCCCGGTGCACGAGCGGGTGGCGGAGCAGGCCCGGCGCACGCCGGACGCGGTCGCGGTGGCGTTCGAGGAGACACGGGTCACCTACGCCGAGCTGGCAGAGCGCGCCGGCCTGCTGGCCGCGCGGCTCTCGCGCGCCGGGGTGCGGGCCGGGACCCGGGTGGGGATCGCCGCGGAGCCGGGGCCGGAGATGGTCGTGGCCGTGCTGGCGGTGCTCGGGGCCGGCGGCGCGTACGTGCCCCTGGACCCGGCGTACCCGGCGGCCCGGCTGGCCTACATGCTGGAGGACTCCCGCGCGCCCGTGCTCCTGGCGCAGGAGCACCTTCGCGGACGGCTCCCGGCGTTCGACGGGGAGGTGCTGTCCATGAACGACGGCGCGGAGCCGAGTGCTTCGTACTCCGGTCTTCGTACTTCTCCCGACGACCTCGCCTACGTGATCTACACCTCCGGCTCCACCGGCACGCCCAAGGGCGTGGCCGTCACCCACGGAGGGCTGTCCGGGACGCTCCTGGCCGCGCGCGAGGCGTTCGGGCCCGTGGAGGGGGAGGCCATCTCCCTCTCCTCGTTCGCCTTCGACATCTGGGCGTTCGAGACCCTGCTGCCGCTCCTGGACGGCGCCACCGTGCGCATCCTCCCGCGCGAGCGCGTGGTGGACGCGGAGCGGCTGGCGGAGTCGCTGGAGCGGGCGGCGACGCTGCACGCCGTCCCCGCCCTGATGCGGGAGGTGGTGCGGGCGCTCCGCGCGCCCCTCACGGCCATGCGGCGCGTGTTCGTGGGCGGGGACGCGGTCCCGCCCGACCTCCTGGCCGAGGCGCGGGCGGCGTTCCCCGCGGCCGCGCTGCACGTCCTCTACGGTCCCACGGAGGCCACGATCCTCGCCGCGTCCGCCGACGCCGGGAGCGCCGCCGCCCGTCCTCGCCCGATGCTGGGCCGCGCGCTCCCCGGCGCGCGGCTGTACGTCTGCGACCCGGCCGGCGAGCCGGTGCCGGTGGGCGTCCCCGGCGAGCTGTGGATCGGGGGAGGCGGCGTGGCGCGCGGCTACCAGGAGCGCCCGGAGCTGACGGCCGAGCGCTTCGTCCCGGACCCGTTCCACGGCGAGCCCGGCGCGCGCCTCTACCGCACGGGCGACCTGGTCCGGAGGCTGCCCGACGGCGAGCTGGAGTTCCTGGGGCGCATAGACCAGCAGGTCAAGGTGCGCGGCTTCCGGATCGAGCTGGGGGAGGTCGAGGCCGTGCTGGGACGCCACCCCGGGGTCCGCGGGGTGGCCGCCGTGGTGCGCGAGGACCGGCCCGGAGACCGCCGCGTCGTCGCCTACCTGGAGGCGGACGGCGGGTTCTCCGCCGTCGATGCGCGGGACCTCGCGCGCGCCACCCTCCCGGAGCACATGGTCCCCGCCGCGTTCGTGGTGCTGGACGCGCTCCCGCTGACCCCCACCGGGAAGGTGGACCGGCGGGCGCTCCCCGCCCCGGAGGCCCCGGCGCCGGAAGACGGGGCGGAGCCGCGGACGGAGCTGGAGCGGGCCATCGCGGAGGCGTGGGCGGAGGTCCTCGGGGTGCCGCGGGTGGGGACGGCGGTGAGCTTCTTCGACCTCGGCGGCAACTCGCTCCTGGTCGTGCAGGCGGCGCGGCGGCTGGAGGCGGCGCTGGGGCGGAAGGTGCCGGTGCTGGACCTCTTCCAGCACCCCACCGTGGCCGGCCTGGCGCGCCACCTCTCGGGCGCCGCGGAGCCGGAGCCTGCCGGTCCCGGGGCCGCGGACCGCCAGGCCAGGCTCGCCGCGGGGAAGGGGCGGCTGAAGCGGCTCCGCGGGCGGGACGACGCAGGCGCATAGGGCCGTCCTTGCACCTCGGCCCCGCATCCGCGGCGGTCGACGTCACGACGGCGCATCCCGCGGCTGGATGCGCAGCCCCCGCCGCGCCGGGGACGCCCGTCCCGGCTGGCCGCACCCTGGCCCGTCCCGGTGCATGCCGCGTCGGCCGGGTTGCCGTCTCCGCGGGAGCCGCATACCCGTATCCCCCTGTCGACCGCCGACCCTCGCCGGTGCCGACTCCACCACGACACGTCAGACCCGGAGCCTCCCGTGCGACCCCGCATCCCTGCGCCCTTCCTGCTCCTCGCGCTGCTCGGCGCGGCCCCCGCCGCCGCGCAGCAGGCCGCGGCCGGCCCGGCCCACCCGGTCGTCGTCGCCGTCCCCGCGGCGGCGCCCGAGGACGTGGCCTCGATCGACGCCATCGTCGCGGCGCTGTACGACGTGATCTCCGGGCCGGTGGGGGAGCCGCGGGACTGGGACCGGCTGCGGTCGCTGTTCGTCCCCGGCGGCCGGCTGGTCCGCACGGGGAGCCGCCCGGAGGGCGGGGTCGGCATCGACGTCATGGACGTGAACGACTACGTCGCCACGTCGGGGCCCCGCCTCCTCCAGCTGGGGTTCAGCGAGCGGGAGGTGGCGCGGCGGACGGAGCGGTTCGGCCACATCGCCCACGTGCTCAGCACGTACGAGGGCCACTCCCAGGACCGCTCGCTGACGGTCCGGGGGATCAACAGCATCCAGCTGGTGAACGACGGGAGCCGCTGGTGGGTGCTCTCGCTGTTCTGGGAGGCCGAGGGTCCCGGCAGCCCGCTGCCGCAGGAGTACCTGCCCCGGGGCTAGCGCCGGGCGCTCCGGCGGGGTCGGGAGCGAGCGGCTGCCGGGCGCTGGCGCCCCCGGCGGCGATGCCGGATATTGCCCTGTTCCCGGCCCCGGTCCCCCACTCCTCTCCCGTCGTTCCCGTGAGCAACACCAACCTTTCGTCACTCCTCTGGTCCGTAGCGGACCTGCTTCGCGGCGACTACAAGCAGTCGGAGTACGGCCGCGTCATCCTCCCGTTCACGGTGCTCCGCCGGCTCGACTGCGTGCTGGAGCCCACGAAGCCCGCGGTCCTGACAGAGAAGGAGCGGCGCGAGGCGATGGGGCTGAACCCGGAGCCTTTCCTGCTCCAGAAGTCCGGACAGCACTTCGTCAACACGTCACCGCTCAACCTCAAGAAGATCCTGGGAGACGCGGACCACGTGCGCGAGAACCTGCTCGCGTACGTGCGCGCGTTCTCGCCCGCGGTGCGCGACATCTTCGACGCCTTCGACTTCGCCGTGCAGGTGGAGCGGCTGGACCGGACCGGCCTGCTGTACATGGTCGCGGAGAAGTTCGTCGGGGTGGACCTGCACCCGGACGTGGTCAGGAATGGGGAGATGGGGCAGGTGTTCGAGGAGCTGATCCGCCGCTTCGCGGAACTCAGCAACGAGACGGCCGGGGAGCACTTCACGCCCCGCGAGGTCATCCGCCTCATGGTGAACCTGCTGTTCATCGAGGACGACGACGCGCTGAACAAGCCCAGGGTGGTGCGCACCCTGTACGATCCCACGGCCGGGACGGGCGGGATGCTATCGGTGGCGGAGGAGTACCTGACCGAGCACAACCCGGGCGCCAGCCTGGTGATGTTCGGCCAGGAGCTGAACCCCGAATCGTACGCCATCTGTAAGGCGGACATGCTCATCAAGGGGCAGGACGTGAGCAACATCGTCCTGGGGAACACGCTCTCCAACGACGGGCTGCCGGAAAAGCGCTTCGACTACATGCTCTCCAACCCGCCGTTCGGGGTGGAGTGGAAGAAGATCGAGAAGGAAGTCCGCAAGGAGGCGAAGCAGAAGGGCTACTCCGGGCGCTTCGGCCCGGGGCTCCCGCGCGTCAGCGACGGCTCTCTCCTGTTCCTGCTGCACCTGATCAGCAAGATGCGCCCGGCGCAGCAGGGCGGGAGCCGCTTCGGCATCGTCCTGAACGGGTCGCCGCTCTTCACCGGCGCGGCCGGGTCGGGGGAGAGTGAGATCCGGCGGTACGTGCTGGAGAACGACCTGCTGGAGGCAATCGTGGCGCTTCCCACGGACATGTTCTACAACACGGGAATCGCCACGTACGTCTGGATCCTGAGCAACCGCAAGCCGGCACACCGGAAGGGCGTGGTGCAGCTCATCGACGCTAGCGGAATGTGGCAGAAGATGCGCAAGTCGCTGGGGAGCAAGCGCAAGGAACTCAGCGAGGCGCACATCGAGGAGATTACCCGGCTGTTCGGCGACTGCGTGGAGGCCGAGCGGGACGGGGCGCCGGTCAGCCGCCTCTTCCGCACCACGGACTTCGGCTACCGCACCATCACGGTGGAGCGGCCGCAGCGGGACGAGAACGGCGAGATCGTACGGGCCACGAAGGGGAAGGCGAAGGGGAAGCCGGTGCCGGACACCTCGCTCCGCGACACGGAGAACGTGCCGCTGGACCAGGACGTGGAAGAGTACTTCCGGCGCGAGGTTCTGCCGCACGCTCCGGACGCGTGGATCGACCACGACCGCACGAAGGTAGGGTACGAGATCCCCTTCAACCGGCACTTCTACGTCTTCACGCCGCCGCGGCCCCTCGCCGAGATCGACGCGGAGCTGAAGGGGGTGACGGACCGCATCGTGGCGATGATCGGGGAGCTGTCGCGATGACCGGCATCATCCCGGACGGCGGTCCGCCCGCGGAGCACGTGGCGCTGCTCGGCGACCTCCGCGCGCTCATCCGCGATGCCCGGGAGCGCGTGGCGCATGCGGCCAATTCCGCCCTCACGACGGCCTACTGGCTGGTCGGAAGGCGGCTCCTCTCCGAGAACCTCACCGAGGGAAGGGGCGAGTACGGCCGGCGGATTCTTGCGTCGCTGTCGCAAGAACTGGAGGCGGAGTTCGGCCGCGGGTTCAGCTACTCTTCCCTGACGCGGATGGCTCGATTTGCGGAGCTGTTCCCGGACCAGGCGATTGTTGCATCGCTGATGCAAGTTTTGACCTGGTCGCACTTCAGGCTGCTCCTCCCGATTCAGGATCCGCTCGCGCGCGAGTTCTACGCGGAGATGTGCCGCGCCGAGCGATGGAGCGTCCGTACCCTCCGCAAGCGGATCGGGGGCATGCTCTACGAGCGTACGGCGCTATCGCGGAACAGCGAGGAGACGGTGCGGCGGGAACTGGCCGGGCTGCGCGACGAGGGCCGCATGACGCCCGACCTGGTCTTCCGCGACCCGTACCTGCTCGACTTCCTGGGGATGCGGGACGTGTTCAGCGAGAGGGACCTGGAGACCGCCATCCTTCGCGAGCTGGAGGCGTTCCTGCTGGAGCTGGGGAGCGGCTTCGCCTTCGTCGCGCGGCAGAAGCGCATCAGCGTGGGGCGAGACGACTTCTACCTGGACCTGCTGTTCTTCCACCGGCGGCTGCGGCGGCTGGTGGCGGTGGAGCTCAAGCTGGAGTCCTTCCAGCCGGCGCATACCGGACAGATGGAGCTGTACCTGCGCTGGCTGGACCGCCACGAGCGCGCGCCCGGCGAGGAGGCGCCCATCGGCCTGATCCTTTGCGCCGGCGCGGACGCGGAGCAGGTGGAGCTGCTCCAGCTCGACGCCAAGTCCATCCGCGTGGCCGAGTACCTGACCGAGTTGCCCCCGCCCGAGGTCCTGCGCGACCGCCTGCATCGCGCCCTCGCCAACGCGCGGGAGCGCGCCTCACTGTCCGCGCAGCGAGGAGACGACGCATGAGCTTTCCGAGATACCCGCGCTACAAGGACAGCGGCGTGGAGTGGCTGGGCGAGGTGCCGGAGCACTGGGAGGTGAGGCGCCTCAAGCAGATGGCGGATACATTCCCTAGCAACGTGGACAAGAAGACGCATGACGGGGAGACGTGTGTACTGCTCTGCAACTACACCGACGTTTACTACAATGAGGCGATCACCGCGGACATCGACTTCATGACCGCCAGCGCTACGGAAGAGCAGATCGAGAGG
>DATABU010000298.1:0-9759 GCA_036259415.1 Longimicrobiaceae bacterium | reverse complement strand
CGGCGCGACTTCTTCCTGGACGGGCACCGCCTCGGCGACATCCGCCGCTACAAGGCCCAGTACGGGATCAACGAGTTCAAGACCGGGGCGCACCCGGTGGCGAAGTGGGGCAACTACGAGACGGCGGAGTGCTTCATCCCGTCGCTCTCGGAGCGGATCGGCAACCCGCAGTACTGAGCCGCTGAACCGCTGACGGTGAGGACGAAGGCCCGGCGAGCGTGCTCGCCGGGCCTTCGCGCGTCCTCCTCCGCCTCTCGTCCCGTCGCCCCGCCGCTCGTCCCGCCTGCGTTGTCCGCCCGCCGCCACGCCGGCTTCCTTGGGCGTCCAGGCGCCCAGATCCCCCGGACACCCCCATGATCGCCACCTTGCCTTCCGACCTGCGCATCGCGGCTCGCCGGCTGCTCCGGACGCCCGGCTTCACGGCCGTCGCCGTCCTCACCTTGGCCCTCGGGATCGGGGCGACCACGGCGGTGTTCAGCGTCCTGGACGGGATGCTCCTCAAGCGGCTCCCGTACCACGACCCCGACCGGCTGGTGGTGCTCTGGGAGAGCAACCCCTCGGCCGGGCTCCCCCAGTTCGGCGTGGCCCCCGCCAACTTCTTCGACTGGCAGCGGCGGGCCACCGCGTTCGAGGGGATGACCGCGGTCTCCACGCGCAACCTCGTCCTGACCGGCACCGAGGAGGCCGAGCGCGTGCAGGTGATGCGGACGCTGCCGAACTACTTCGCCGTGACCGGCCAGCGTCCGCTCCACGGCCGCGCCTTCGGCCCGGCGGACGGCGAGGGGGCGCCCGTCGCCGTCCTGTCGCACCGGCTGTGGAAGGCCAGGTACGGGGCTGACCCGGCCATGGTCGGCGGCACCATCCACCTGGACGGCGACCCGTACACCGTCGTCGGCGTCATGCCGCCCCGGGTGACCGGCAACACCCAGGTGTGGATCCCGCTCGAAGTGACGCCGGAGCTCGCGGCGGAGCGGGAGCTGCACTTCCTCGCCGGGATCGCCCGCCTGCGCCCGGGGCTGGAGACGGAGGACGGGACGCGGGACATCGCCGCGGTCATGCGGGCGCTCGCCGCCGAGCACCCGGCCACCAACGACGGGTGGACCGCCTTCGCCCGTCCGCTCCTGGACCAGACGCTGGGCGAGCTCAAGCCCGGGGTGATGGTCGTCGCCGCGGTGGCCGCGGTCGTGCTCCTGATCGCCTGCGGCAACCTGGCGAGCCTCCTCCTGACGCGCGCGCTCTCGCGGGAGAGGGAGCTGGCGGTCTGCGGGGCGCTGGGCGCCACCCGCGGGCGGGTGTTCCGTCAGCTCCTCGCCGAGAGCGCCGTGCTGGCGCTCGCGGGAGGCGGGCTGGGCGTCCTCCTGGCCACGGGCGGCGTCCGCCTCCTCCTCCGCTTCGCTCCGCCCGCGACCCCGCGCCTGCAGGACGTGTCGGTGGACGGGCGGATGCTCGGGTTCGCACTGGCGGTCTCCGCGCTGGTGCCGCTGGTCTTCGGCACCGTGCCGGCGTGGCGCGCCTCCCGGCTGGAGCTGTACGACGTGCTGCGCGAGGGAGGACGCGCGGGGCTCAGCCGTCGCGACCGCCGCCTGCAGGGGACGATGGTGGTGGCGCAGACCAGCCTCGCCTTCGTGCTCCTCTCGGTCGGGGCGATCCTGCTGCAGCGCTACGCCGCGCTGCGCGCGGTGGAGCTCGGCTTCACGCCCCGGGGGGTGATGACGGCCCAGCTCACCCTCCCCCGCTCGTACGCGGGGGAGGGCGCACAGGCGGCCGTGCTGGGGCGGATCGAGGAGCGGCTGCGGACCAACCCCGCGGTGGCGTCGGCCACGATCGTGGACACGCCCCCGCTGACTCCCTCGTCCTCCCTCACCGGGCTCCTGATCGAGGGGCGCCCGGAGCCCGAGCCCAACCAGGTGCCCATCGCCTACCGGGTGCGCGCGACGGCGGACCACTTCCGGACGCTGGCGATCCCGGTGGTGCGAGGCCGTCCGTTCACCCCTGGCGACGCCCCGCCGGGCGCCCCGGTCATCATCATCGACGAGCAGTTCGCGTCGCGCCACTTCCGGGGGGAGGACCCGGTCGGCCGCCGCATCACGGTGGAGGGGGACTCGGTCGCGCGGGAGGTCGTAGGGGTCGTGGGCCACGTCCGCCAGACCGGGCTGGAGGGCGTCGACCACCCCGTGTACTACCTGCCCCTCGCCCAGGCCCCGGCGCCGGCCACCCTGCTCGCAGTGCGCCCCCGCGGGGATGCCGCTTCGGCGGCCGCGGTCATCCGGCGGGAGGTGGCGGCGGTCGACGGGTCGATCCCGCTCTACTCGGTGGAGCCGCTCACGGCCCGGGTGGACGCCGCCATCGGACCGGTCCGCTTCTACGTCCTGCTGGCTGCGACCTTCGCGGTGATCGCCACGGTCCTCGCGGGGATCGGTGTGTACGGGCTCCTCGCGTACGTGGTGAGCCGGCAGACCCGGGAGATCGGGATCCGCACCGCACTCGGCGCGACGCGGGCTATGGTAGTCCGGGAGGTCCTGGGGCGGGGGACGCGGGTGGTGGGGACGGGGGTGCTGCTGGGAGCCGTGCTCGCGGTGGGAGGTGGACGGATCCTGAAGACCCTGCTGGCCGGCGCGGGCTCCGCCGGCCCGGGGGTCCTGGCGGGGGCGGCCGTCCTGTTCCTGGGCGTCGGGCTCGTGGCGGCCCTGCTCCCGGCGTTGCGGGCCGCACGGGTGCCCCCCGCGCTGTCGCTGAGGCACGACGAATGACCGCCCCGCCAGCGGTGGGCGCGGGCGGTGGGCGGTGCGGTCGAACGCTTCGGGGAGCCGAGCGGGACCTGCAGGAGGAGCTGGAGCGCCGGCGCCCGGAGAGACGCTTGTCGAAATCGGGTTACTGTTCTCGATTGGCTTGGGTCCGAACTCTCCGGGAGCCGGGCGGGCCTCCAGCGAGGCACGAGTCCAAGCTAACCCCCCACCGGGCAGACCCGAAGGATCATGGGGCCGGCTGCGGCGGTGCGGGGCGACCCGCGGGCGCGAAGCCGATCGACGGCCCTGCCGCGTCTTCCCCGGGCGCGGGCACGCCCTGGCGGGTCAGACCGGCTGGATCGACGAGGAGTCTCTGGACCTGCTCTCGGCCTGGATCAGGAAGCACGTGGGCGAAGAGGCGGATCGCGCGTCCGGCGGCTGAGGCCGCCCCGGGCGACGGGGGCCTCCGGGGCGGCCAGCCTCTAGTACTCGCCGATGTGGGCGCCGAGCTTGGCCCGCTGGCCCCGGCTCAGGCGGAGCTCCGTCCCGTCGTTCAGCACGATCAGGTAGTCCCCGGACGACCAGGGCTGGAGGTGGTGGATCCGGTCGATGTTGACGATCGTGGAGCGGTGCGCCCGCAGGAAGCGGCGCGGGTCCAGCCTGGCGGCCAGGGAGCTGATCTTTTCCCGGATGAGGTAGGTGTTCTTCCCGGCGTGGAGCCGGACGTAGTTGTCGTCGGCCTCGATCCAGTCCACGGTGTCGGCATGGATGAGGTGGACCCGCGTCTTGGTCCGCACCATGAACCACTCCATGTAGGTGGGGTTGCCGGGCTCGAGGTGCCGCCGCACCTCGTGGGGCTCCGCCCGCAGCTCCTCCAGGAGCGAGAGCAGGGTGTCCGAGACCTGTCTCTGGGCGGTCCGGGGCAGTCTCGCGCGTTCGAGCGCTTCCCGGAAGCGGTCCGTGGTGAACGGCTTCAGCAGGTAGTCGAGGGCGTGCACCTCGAACGCCTTGACCGCGTACTCGTTGTACGCCGTGATGAAGATGACCGCCGGCATCTGCTCGGCGCCGATGGCGTCGATCACCGAGAAGCCGTCCATCTCGGGCATCTGGACGTCCAGCAGGACCAGGTCGGGGCTCAGGCGCCGGATGGCTTCGACCGCCTCCCCGCCCGAACCGCAGGCTCCCACCACCTCGACGTCGTCCTCCTCCTCCAGGAGCCTGAGCATCCGGCGGCGTGCCATCGCCTCGTCGTCGACCACGAGCACTTTCATCGTCACCATCCCGTTTTCGCTTGGAGTCGCACCGGTGCCGGAAGGCGCCGCAGGGGCCCGGCATCCCGATTCCCAAGGTACGGGCCGGGAGCGCACTAGGGAGGGTGTCGTGACCGCACGCGATCCGCAGGGACGACCGGAAGATCGCGGGGACGAGCTTCCGGGCGGGGCGGCATGCCGCGGGGCGCGCGCCGCCGGCCTCCTCCACCGTTCACGCTTCCCCTCCCCGCTTCGCCCCGAAAGCGTGGCTCAAGGGGGCCGGGGAGCCTACTCTACCCCCCCGACGAGGTGCCGCCTCCGAGCGATCCGGGCAGAGCCGGACCCGCCACGCCCCCGCAGCCTGCCGGCAGGCAGGAGAGACCAAGTATGGGCAACCCCCTGGGGTCGGTGCATCCCCGGCTCGGTCGCATCCGCCGATCCTTCCCGGGTCTGCGATGGCCGGGCGGCGCGTGGCGCGTACGGCCCCGCCTCGCCGGGACGGGCGTCCAGGGCCTCCGCTGGGCCGTCGTGTTCGGCGCCTGGCTTTCGCTCGGCCTCTTCTACTTCCTCCAGACGTACCTGCACGCCGCCGTGTCCGAGTCGAGGGTCTGGTGGGGAGGCGTCTGGCACGTCCACCTCATGGCCACGCTCTTCGACGCGGCGGTCTGGACGGTCCTCACCCCGGTCATCGTCCAGCTTTCCCGCCGCTTCCAGTTCCGCAGGGGAGACCTGTTCCACCCGGCGGCGGCACACTGCCTGTCCGGGGCGCTGCTGTCGGCGGCCGGCGGCACGGCCGACTGGCTGTTCCTCTCGTGGATCGGCGGCCACATGGACGTCCGCCCCTCGGCCTTCGCGGTCAGCACCCTGTTCCCCACGTTCCTCTTCTACTGGGTCGCGGTGGGCATCACCCACGCCGTGGAGCTCTACCGGGCCGGCCGCGCGGCGGAGATCAACACCATCGAGCTCCGGGAACAGCTCGCGAGCACGCAGCTCGAGGCCATCCGCATGGGGGTGCAGCCGCACTTCCTCTTCAACACCCTGAACGCCATCTCGGAGCTCGTCCACGAGGACCCCCGGCGGGCCGACGAGATGATCGCGCAGCTCGGCACGCTCCTCCACCTGACGGTGGGCTTCCCGGGGGTCCAGGAGGTCGAGCTGAAGCACGAGCTCACCCGGCTGGGTGCGTACGTGGACATCGAGCGGATGCGCTTCCAGGGCCGTCTCAGCGTCCGGATCGACGCGGACCCGGAGACCCTCCACGCGAGGGTCCCCAACCTGATCCTCCAGCCGCTGGTGGAAAGGGCGATCCGGCTGCGGGTGGCGCCGCACTCGGGCCCCGGGAGGGTCCACGTCCGCACCCGGCGCGACCTGGACGCGCTGGTCGTACGGGTGGCGGACGTGGGGCAGCGTCGGGAAGTGGGCCGGGAGGAGGAGATGGAGCTGGCGCGCGTGCGGGAGCGGCTGCGGCGGCTCTACGGGGCGGCGCATCGGCTCGACGTGGAGCGGCACGCCGACGGCACGGTGACCGCATCGCTGCAGATCCCGTTCAGGACCACGGCGCAGCGGTAGGCGCGGGGGAGGGCGCTATCTTCCCTGCTCGAAGAGACGGTCGGAGTACCGGCGGCTCATCTTCAGCTCGGTTCCGTCGGCGAGGTGGACCATGTAGTCGCCGCTGAACCAGGGCCTGACCTCCTTGATCTGGTCGGTGCGGACGATCGTGGAGCGGTGGATCCGGGTGAACGTCCGCGGGTCGAGCCGGCCGTCGAGGTTCGCGAGGGTGGAGCGGATGAGGTACGTCTTCCCACGGGTGTGCAGGGAGACGTAGTTGCCTTCCGCCGACAGCCAGACCACCTCCGCCACCGGGACGAAGAAGAGCTTTCCCTCCTGCTTCACCAGGAAGCGGTCGAGGTGGCCCGACCCGCGTCCCGCCGGCTCCATGCCCTCGTTCCGGAGCTCGGCGAGGAGGCGGCGGAGACGGTCGTCCTCCCCCGCCCCGGGCATGCGGATCAGCCGGCGGACGCGGTGGAGGCTCTCGCGGAAGCGCTCCTCGCTGAACGGCTTGAGGAGGTAGTCGAGCGCGTGGGCGTCGAACGCCTGCAGGGCGTACTGGTCGTACGCGGTCACGAAGACCACCGCCGGCAGCCGATCGGGCCCCACCGCCTCGAGGACCTCGAAGCCGTCCATCTCGGGCATCTGGATGTCGAGGAAGACCAGGTCCGGCGCGAGGGAGGCGATCGCTTCCACCGCCTCCTCGCCGCCGGAGCACGCGGCGACGACCTCCACGTCGCCGGCCTCCTCGAGGAGCCGCGCGATCCTGCGGCGCGAAGGCGCCTCGTCGTCCACGATCAGCACACGGAGCGTCACGTGCGTAGCCAAGTCCGCTCACCCACGGCAGGAGATCAGAAACCGAGGTCGTCGCGGTAGCTAGTGTAAACCCCGCACGGGGAGTGGACAAGGCGTCAGACCCCCGCGGGGAGCGGGTCGAGGCGGGCGAGCGCGTACGGGGCCGTGGTGGGCAGCCCCAGGGCTTCGCGCCAGGCGAGCCAGAGGTCGGCGAGGAACCGCTTCTCCATCCGCCGCATCGCGGTCAGGTGCCGCCGCTTCGGGTCCCAGCCGGGGTGGAGCTCCTCCAGCCGCTCCCGGTGGGCCGCGTATTCACGCGAGTAGGGGCTGCGGGTGCGCAGAAAGGACACCCCGAGCAGGTAGCACACCTTCTTCGCGAACACGTTGTACGCGCCGGCCTCCCCGCGCGCGACCCGGGGCTGGGCGACGCGGACGCGGGCGGGACCGGGGAGGAGCTGCCCGCCGCACGTCCTGCGGCCGCCCTGGACCTTGTGCGCGCCGGTCACGCTGTAGCTGGCGGGGAAGGCCAGCGTGCGCCCGCACGTCTGGCACCGGTACTCGACGCCGGGGACCGTGGCGAGCCCGCAGTACGCCCAGAACGAGGACGGGGTCGGCGCCCGCCGGGCGTCCAGCCGGCTCAGCAGCTTCGCCCCCAGGAGCGGCCCCACGCCCTTCACCTGCGAGAGCCACGGCCAGGCGGGATGCTCCTCCAGCCCGGCCAGCAGCGCGGCGGTGAAGCTCTCCTCCTCGCGGTAGCACGTCCTGTACATGGCGGCCAGCATCGGCTGCGGCCCATCGTCCTCTCCCCGGCGGATGCGGACCAGCACCTGGTCGACGTCCTCCTCGGCCTCCTGCGCCGGGTCCGCCGTGCCGTCCCGCCCCTGGAGCACGGCGCGGATCCGCTCGCCGGTCTGGACGCGCATCCTCTGCCACTGCTCGAACGCGTCCACGAGCAGACGCAGCTCGGTGGCCGCGGCGGCGGGCGGCTCTGCGGCGGGCGGCTCTGCGGTGGGCGGCTTCGCGGATGACATGCCGGGGTTCTCCTGGTGGCGCGGTAGGGAGGGGAAGCTCCTGGCTAGCGCGTGCGGGTGAAGCTCTTGTGCTCCCACACGCAGCCCAGCTGGCTGAGAGCCCGCCGCATGGTGGAGCGGGGGAGCCGGACGTCGAAGTGCTCCTCGAGGCAGCGTCTCAGCTTCGGGATCGTCCACCCGAACCGGCCGTGGTACGTGGCGTAGCCGTACTCCTCGGGAGAGGCGGCCAGGAGCCGGGCGAGGAGCGCGAGCAGCTTCGGGTCCTGCCCACCGGGGGCGGGGATCGGGTCGGAGGGTGACATGCGCGGCGGCTCGGGAGGAATGCTCCACCGCCCGGCGAGACGGGGCTCCCCGCGCAGGCGTCGTGGCGTATATGGAAGTGCTTGTAAGATTGATAGATAGGGGCGTGGAGGTCGAGCGGGATGCCGCGAACCGCTCCAGCGCGGGGCGAACCGTCGTCCGGCCGAGTGGGGGCGAGCGAAAACCCTCCGGCGGGCGTGCCCGCCGGAGGGTCCCCTTCGTCCCCGGCCCCGGAGCCGCCTGGCCCCGCGGGTCGCGGAGGTGCCGGGTACCGTCAGCGCACCCCGGGCGGCGCCTGGAGCACCGAGTGGCGGTAGGTCCCGTCCGCGGCCTTCCACAGGGCGTGGAGGCGTCCCGCCGGGTCTACCGCCGTCTCCAGCTCGCTGTCGCGCGTGCCCTCGTCCGGGAGGATCCGGGCGGGGAGCGACCAGCGCGCTCCGTCGTAGCGCGCATGGAAGTGGCGCGGGTCGGAGAGCCCGTCGCGGAAGCGCGCGAAGGTGAGGTGCAGGGTCCCGCGCCCGTCCACCGCCAGGCGCGGCGAGTAGAAGATCCGGCCGGTCGCGTCCGGCGCGATCTCCTCGGGAGCGCTCCATCTCGTCCCGTCCGCCGAGGTGGCGTGCAGCAGCCGCGTGGGCATCATCTCCCCCCGCTCGCCCTCCATCCAGACCGCGTGCAGGACTCCCTCCGCGTCCCAGGCGAGCTGCGGGGCGTGTGAATGCTGCGCGGGGTCCGGGTGCACGGGCGTCGGCTCCGTCCAGCCCTCGCCGCGGTAGAACCGCACGGACGGATCGTTGTGCGCACCGCTCCCGCGCGGCAGGAGGGGGTGGGGAAAGGTGCCCAGGACCGCCAGCGCGAGGCCGCCGTCGGGCCCCGCGACCAGGCGCGGCTGCATCCCCTCGCGGCCGGCGGGCAGCGGGGGCTGCCATCCGCCGCCCGCGAGCACGCGGTGGACGAACCCGTTCCACACCGGATGGACCAGGTGCACCCGGCCGGCCGCGTCGGCCACGGCCGCGAGTGCACCCGCGAGACCCTGGCCGTCCGCCGCCCGGTAGACCGGCTCGGCCTCCGACCACTCCCCGGCGGCGCGAACGCGGTGCAGCACGCCGGTGAGCAGGCTGGGGTCGGCCGGGTCCCGCCCCTCCATCCAGAACACGTGCACCCGGTCTCCCTCCGCCACCAGCCGCGGGGACGAGATCGAGATGCGGCCTTCCTCCACGGGGGCCGGCGCGCTCCACGCCCCACCCTCGGACGATGCGTACAGCAGCCGGTCCGTGCGGCCGTCCCCGTCGCCGTCGTCCAGGAAGAGGGCGTGCAGGCTCCCGTCGGGGCCGGCGCGCAGGTCGGCGACCTGGTGGTCGTTCATGGAGAACGCGCCGGAGGACGGCAGGGCATCGACGGCGGACCAGGCCGCGGGCGGCGCCGTTCCGTCGCGCGCGTCCGCCGCCGGGGGGGCGCAGGCGGCGAGCAGGGCGGCCGCGCAGAGCAGGGCAGGCAGGACGATCGGACGGCTCATGGGACAGCCCTCCCGGATGAGGTGAACGTGGCAAGGGTCGCGTCCCATGCATCGCGGACGGCCGTCACCGTCCACGCCGCCTGGGCCGGTCCCAGGGTATGTTCCGGGTGAGACCTCCTGCCAGGCGGTTGGGGCGAGCGCTCCGGAGACCCGCCCGAACCGTGGCTGCGCAGGGTGAGCTGCCGGGTCCTGCGGGCCGCCGACCGGGTCCACGGCTCGTCCTCCGCGGACCGTGCGCATTCCACCACCACGCGTCAGGGGGGCGGCGGACGTCGCCGCGGCCCCCAGTGCGGCCGCACCGGGGGACCGGATCAGCCGTCGATCACGAACTTCCAGGTGCCGTCCGCCTGCCGTCGCCAGATGCTGAAGTACCGCCCCGGCGGGCCGGCCTGCCGGGTGCCGTCCGGCTTCGCCTCCCGGACCTGGACCGGCCCGGTGGTGAACGCCAGGTCGCCGCTCGGCGCGACCTCCACCACGTCGGGTGCCCAGGTGAACGAGACGTCTGCGGGGAAGCCGGCGGCCATGGCCCCGATCGCCGCGGGGCCGAACTCGAAGCCGGCCCCCGCCCCGAAGTGCGCCCCGTCCGGCGCGGCGTT
>DATABU010000297.1:0-1812 GCA_036259415.1 Longimicrobiaceae bacterium | reverse complement strand
CGGGCGCCGCGCACCCGCCCCCGCAGCTCGGCCCCGAGCGCCTCCGTGGCGACGAAGTAGCGCCTCACTGCGGGCTGCGCCCAGTAGCGGTGCAGGGTGAAGTCGGTGACCACCAGGGCGAAGGGGGGGAGCCCCGGCCGCCCCGCGGCGAGCTGGCAGGGGAGGAAGTGCGTGCACAGGCAGAGCCGCCAGGGCCCGGCCAGGAGGAGGCGGCGGAACTCGCGGAAGAGCAGCCGCTGCGCCAGCGGGCCCCAGCGGGCGTGGTCGTGGTCCTCGCCGTCGGTGCGGTGGTAGATGCGCTCCCAGAGCCAGGGCGCGCGCGCAGCCACCAGCTCGTAGCCGGCGCCGTAGGCGGCGCGCACCCAGCGCGGGGCCAGGCCCAGGAGGTCCACGTGCTCCACGCGCAGCGCGGGGTCGCGCTCCGCGAAGGCCTGCCGCAGCGCCTCGCCGGCGCGCAGGTGGCCGGTGCCGGTGGAGGCGGAAACGATCAGGACCCCGTGGCGCCGCATCCCGCTCCTCCTCTGCTGGGGTGTGGGGGACCGCTCGCCCGGAAGCTTCGGGGGAGCGCATCACGGGCCGGTCACGCCGCCGTAAAACGTTTCCCGGAACCCGCCTCGGGGAGCACCGGCGGTTGACGAGGCGCGCGCGGGGTGTTCACTTCGCGCCGAACCCGAGCCCCGGCACCGGTCGATTGGTCCACCTCGTCTTCGCGGGCACCCTGCTCGCCGCCGCCCTCGCCTTCGCGCTGCTGGAGATCCAGGTGGAGGGCTCCGCCGGGTGGGCCAGCGCGCTCCCCACCTGGCGCGTGGAGAACCGCTGGACGCGGCTCTTCTTCGGGGGGCGCGCGCTCACGGGGTACCACCTCTACGCCCACCTCTTCGTGCTGGTGATGGCGCACCTCCCCTACGGGCTGGGCTTCGCGGCGCCCTCCTGGGCGGGGGAGGCGCGCATCGCCGCGTTCCTGGTGCTCTTCTGGGTGCTGGAGGACTTCCTCTGGTTCGTGCTGAACCCGGCGTACGGCCTGCGCCGCTTCACCCCGGAGCACGCCTGGTGGCACGCGCCGGGGTGGTGGTGGATCATGCCGCGCGAGTACTGGCTCCTCACCCCGGTGGCGGCGGCGCTCTACGCCTGGAGCTGGCGCTAGGCGGTTGCGCGGGCGCGGGCGCTCCGGTGCCGCTCCGTTACGGCGCGCCGGGCGTTCCGTGGCGGCGGGGTGCGAGCTTGGGGGCGTCCACCCCGTCCCCGGAGGGCACCGCCATGGCCGCCTGGCTCCTGCGCATCCACCACCACGACGAGCGGGCGTTGCACGCCCTGGTGCTCCGCCGCCGCCCCACCCTGGACCGCGCGATGCACGCCGTCACCCGCCTGGGCGACGCCGCGGTCACCGTCGCGCTCACCCTGGCCCTGCTCCTGGGCGCCGTCCCCGGGGCGCAGGCGGCCGGCCGCCGCGCGGCCTTCGCGCTGGTGGCCTCGCACCTGGCGGTGCAGCTCCTCAAGCGCACCATCGCGCGGGCGCGGCCCTCGCTCCCGGTGGAGTGTGCCTCACTGGCGCGGGCCCCCGACCGCTTCAGCTTCCCCTCGGGTCACGCCGCCTCGTCGCTCTCCGTGGCGCTGGGGGCGGCCGCCACGCTCCCGCCGCCGCTCGCCGCCGCGGCCGTGCTCCTGGCCGGGGTGGTGGGCCTCTCCCGCTGCTACCTGGGGGTGCACTACCCGGGCGACGTGGCGGTGGGCTGGCTTCTCGCGGCCGCGGCCGCCCTGGCCGCGCCGCTGGTGCCCGGGATGGGGTAGGAGCACGGCGCGCCGCCGGTCCGG
>DATABU010000296.1:0-4517 GCA_036259415.1 Longimicrobiaceae bacterium | reverse complement strand
GGACCAGGTCGTCGAAGAGCGGGAACTCCGCCATCATCTCCCCCAGCAGCGCCATCCGCTCCGCCCCGCCGTCCGCGAAGCGCTCCAGCGCCCATCCCACCCCGAACCAGGCGGGGAGCACGTGACGGCTCTGCATCCACCCGAACACCCAGGGGATGGCGCGCAGGTCCTCCAGGCCGCGCGTGTCCCCGCGGCGCGACGGGCGCGACCCGATGCGCGCGTGCTCCAGCTCGCCGACGGGCGTGGCCTGCTGGAAGTATGCGAGCACGTCCGGGTTCTCCGCCACGTGCTCGCGGTAGTAGGCGAAGGCGTCCCCCGACATCTCCTCCATCGCCGCCTCCCACCGCGCCGCGGTCTCCGGGACGGGCCCGTCGGCGCGCGCCAGCACGTCCAGCGACGCGGCCACCATCAGCTCCAGGCTGCGCTCGGCCAGCACGGGGTCGGAATACTTCCAGTTGAGCACCTCGCCCTGCTCCGTCAGCTTGATCTCGCCGCAGAAGGCCCCCGGCGGCTGCGAGGTGATGGCCCGGTGCGTGGGCCCGCCGCCGCGCCCCACCGTGCCGCCGCGGCCGTGGAAGAGCCGCAGGGTCACGCCGCACTCCCGCGCCACGCGGTGCAGCGCCCGGTGCGCCTTGAAGATCTCCCAGGTGCTGGTGAGCATCCCCCCGTCCTTGTTGGAGTCGGAGTAGCCCAGCATCACCTCCTGGGTGCGCCCCCACGAGTCCAGCAGCCGCGCGTAGTCGGCGCGGGTCCAGAGCGCGCGGCACACCCCGGGCGCGTTGCGAAGGTCCTCGATGGACTCGAAGAGCGGCACCGGCATCAGCCCCGGGTCGTCGCCCTCCGCCGCCACCCGCACTCCGGCCAGCTCCGCCAGGCGGACCACCGCCAGCACGTCCTCCACCGAGCGTGCGCCGCTGACCACGTAGCTGCGCACGGCGGCCGCGGGGTAGGTGCGCTTCAGCTCGGCCAACGTGCGCAGCGTCTCCAGCAGCTGCACGGTGTCGGGGGAGGGCGCGGGGGGGAGCGCCCGGGTCGCCTCGCCGGCGTCCGCGGCCTCGCCGAACAGCTCGCGCAGCGCCCGCTCGTGCACGCGCGCGTGCTGCCGCACGTCCAGCGCGTGCAGGTGGAAGCCGAACGTCTCCACCTGGCGCAGCAGGGGGCCCAGGAGGAGGCGGGCCGGGCGCTCGCCCCGGTTGCTGACCAGGCTCTCGCGCACCAGGCGCAGGTCCGCGGCGAACTCCGCCGCGCCGGCGTACGCCTGCGGGTGCCCGGGCTCGTTGCGGGCGGCGCGCAGCCGCCACCCCGCGTACCCCAGGAAGCGGCGGTACACCTCGGTGGGGGCGCGCGTCTCCGGGGTGGGGTCCAGCGAGGGGATGCTCGCCCGGTACCGCTCCAGCGCCGCCTCCAGCTCGGGGGAGACGGGGACCTGGAGCGTGGAGGCGCTCAGCCGCTCGGTGAGCCCCTCCAGCGCCTCCACGTAGAAGTCGAGCACGGTCTCGCGGGCGAGCCGGAGCGCCTGGCGGGTGACCTCCGGGGTGACGTAGGGGTTGCCGTCGCGGTCCCCACCGATCCACGAGCCGAAGCGCACCACCTGCGGGAGCTCGCGCGGGGAGACCTCCCGCCCGAAGGCGCGGGCGAAGGCGTCGGCGATCTCGAAGTACAGGCGGGGGAGGGTGGGGACCAGGACGCCGGGGTAGTAGTCGAGCCCCATGCGGACCTCGTCGAGCACCGTGGGCCGCTGCCGGCGCACCTCGTCGGTCTGCCAGAGCGCGGTGACCTCCGCGGCGATGGCGGCCTCCTCCTCGGCGGCCTCGGCGTCGGTGAGGGGGAGCCGGTCGAGCCGCTCCAGCGCCGTGGAGATGCGCGCCCGCTTGAAGAGCACGGTGCGCCGCGAGACCTCGGTGGGGTGCGCGGTGAAGACCGGAACCACCTGCACCCGCCGCAGGGCGTCCAGCACGGCGTCCCACTCCAGGCCGGCGTCCCGCAGGCGGAGCAGCGTGCCCAGGAAGGTGCCCGGCTGCGGCGGCTGCCCGGCGTGGAGGCCGGAGGCGCGGCGCCGCCGCTTGCGGTGCTGCGTCTCGGCCAGGTTGGTCAGCTCGAAGTAGATGGAGAACGCCTTGGTGAGACGGTACGCGTCGCGCACCTCCAGCTCGCCCACCCGCCGCTCGGCCCGCGCCATCGGCTCGTCGCGATCGGAGTCGCCGGGGGCCCGCTCGCGGTGCGCGATGGCGAGGTGGCGCAGCTCCTCCACCACGCCGTAGAGCTCCGCGCCCTCCTGCTCGCGCATCACCTCGCCCAGGAGCATCCCCAGGGAGCGCACGTCCCGCCGCAGCGGCACCTCCTTCAGGTCGGGCTCGGCGGCGGTCAGCTCGGCGAGCCGGCTCGCCTGGGAGTCGGTCTTCCAGCGGGGGTCGGTCTCGGGCATCCGCGGTCTTCCGGGCTCAGGGTCGCAGCCACCGCTCCAGCCAGGCGAACGCCTCCTCCTGGAGGGCGGGCGGGAAGGAGTGGGGCACGTCATGGAACGTGCCGCGGAAGCGCCCGGGGACCCCGGCCTTCGCGTAGATGCGCCCCAGCTTCCCGACCGCGCGCCGCATCCCGGCGGCGGGGAAGAGGGTGTCGCGCGCGCACTGCTGCACCAGCAGCGCCCCGGGCGCGGCGAGCGCCGCCACGTCCGGGAGGTCGAGCGAGGCGCGCAGGCCGGGGGTGTACGCCATCCAGGTGTGCCGGCGCGCGTGGGCGGGGAGCAGCTCGCCCAGCTCCGTCATCCACCCCGCGACGCAGGCCGCGCGGATGCGCGGGTCGGCCCCGGCGAGGTGCGCCGCGCGCAGCCCGCCCCCGGAGAACCCGACGCAGCCGATGCGCGCCGGGTCCACCTCCGGCCGCGCGGCCAGGTAGTCCAGGCAGCGCCGGTCGTCCCAGGCGAGCAGCCCGGGCCAGGTGGCGCCGGCCGCGTGCAGCGTCTTCGCGACCACGGCCTCGAAGGCGCCGGCGACGCGGTTCTCCGCGGGGAGCCGCTCAGCGGAGCCCTCGGGGAGCGACGGCAGCGCCCGGTACGCGTCGCGCGCCTCCCCGGGGACGGCGGCGCCCGGGACGGTCTCGGGCCGGAGCCTCCGCTCGCCGAAGTAGAAGGCGTCCGCGGCGAGCACGACGAAGCCCCGCCGCGCCAGCTCCTCGGCGTACGCGCGGCCGCCATGGAGTCGCTGCCGGTACTCCACGAGCGCGGGCGGGTCGTCGGGAGACGAGACCAGCTTGCGCGCGCCCCAGGCGTACTGTCCGCCGTGGCAGTGCAGGGCGGCCACCGCGGGGAGCGGCCCCCGCCGGCCGGAGGGGACCAGCAGGAAGGCGGGGATCTCGTACGCCGGGGAGGCGCGGATGCGCACCTCCTCCAGCCGGAAGCCGTCGCGCTCCTCCCGCGCGACCGTCTCGGCCCGGACCGGCGCGGGCTCCGGGTCGAAGGCCAGGTGGCGGAGGAGCGCGGGGCGCGCGGCGGCCTTCCACTCGTCCAGCGAGCTCCAGCGCGGATCGAGGAAGGAGAGGGAGGGCCCGCTCTCCCGCGCGATCCACTCCACCGTGCCGTAGAGGTTCCCCAGGTCCGGCCCCGCCTGCGGGACCGTGTCCGGAGAGACGTCCGCGCCCGGCTGCGCCGCGGCCGGGGCGGTGCGGAGGAGGTCCAGCGGCAGGGCGAGCGCGCCCAGGGCGCCGAGCGCCTGCCTCCGGGTGATGGCGGCGGGGTCCTTGTGCACGTCCGTTTCCTCCGTCAACATTGGAGCTGCCCGCGCCGCCGTTCACCCCTCCGCCCGCCACCCTTCCGCAGGATCCCCGCGTGAGCACAGCAGAGGCACGCACACCGCCCGCGCAGCGCCGGGTGCAGCTCGACGGCCTGCGGGCGGTCGCCGTGGGGCTCGTGCTGGTGCACCACTTCGGCGGGCCCGCCTCGGGGTTCGTGGACCTGGGGTCCATCGGCGTGCACCTCTTCTTCGTGATCTCCGGGTTCCTGATCACGGGGAAGCTCCTGGCCGGGCGCGACGCCGTGGCGGCGGGGCGGACGACGCGCGCCGGGGTGCTGCGGGACTACTACTGGAGGCGCGCGCTCCGCATCCTCCCCATCTACCTGCTGGTGATCGCGGTCGGGGCCGCGGTGGGGATGCCGAACGTCCGCGCCGACTGGCCCTGGCTGCTGACCTTCACGGGGAACCTGCGCACCGCGCAGACCGGCCACTTCCTCGGCTTCCTGGCCCCCACCTGGACGCTCAATATCGAGGAGCAGTACTACCTGGTCTGGCCCTGGATCGTGCTGGGCGCTGCGGCGGCCCGGCTCCCGCGCATCGTGCTCGCCACCGTGGCGCTGGGCCCGCTCTGGCGCGCCGGCGCGACGCTGGCGGGCGTCCCCGCCAAGTCGGTGGCGGTGTTCACCCTGAGCGCCTTCGACGGGCTGGGCCTGGGCGCACTGCTCGCGCTGCGCTGGCACGACGGCGGCGGGGAAGGGGCCCGCCCGCTGCCGGCGGCCGCGGCCTGGG
>DATABU010000295.1:0-6167 GCA_036259415.1 Longimicrobiaceae bacterium | reverse complement strand
CGGCGGAGCCCGCGGCGCGGCGGCCGCTGCTGGAGGCGTGGCTGCGCGACCGAGCGGCGCGCGCGCTGGGCGTGGCGCCGGAGCGCGTCGAGGGAGACCGGCCGCTGGTGGCGCTGGGGCTGGACTCGCTCATGGCCGCCGAGCTGCGGGCCGCAGTGGAGGCGGCGCTCGGCGTCTCGCTGGCGCTGCCGCGGCTGCTGGAGGGCGCCGGCGTGGCGTCGCTGGCGGAGGAGCTCCTGGCCGAGCTCCGGCTCCCCGCGGAGGCCGCGGGCGAGGGGGTGGCGGCGGGGACGGCGCGGCTCACGGTGGCGCGCCCGGAGGTGCTCCCGCTCTCGTTCGCGCAGGAGCGGCTCTGGTTCCTGGACCGGCTGCGCCCGGGGACCGCCGCGTACAACATCCCGCTGGCGCTGCGCGTCCGCGGCGAGCTGGACGCCGCGGCGCTCGCCCGCGCGCTGGAGGAGACGGCGCGCCGCCACGAGGCGCTGCGCACGACGTTCTCGGAGGTGGACGGCCGCCCGGTGCAGACGGTGCGCCCCCCGGCCCCGGTGCCGCTCCCCGTGGACGACCTGCGCGCCCTCCCCGCGGAGGCGCGGCGGGCGGAGGCGGAGCGGGTCGCGCGGGCTGAGGCCGCGGCTCCCTTCGACCTGGCGGCGGGCCCGCTCCTCCGGGCGCGGCTGGTGCGCCTGGACGACGCCGAGCACCTGCTGGTGCTGGTGATGCACCACGTGGTGAGCGACGGCTGGTCGGCGGGGGTGCTGGTGCGCGAGCTGGGCGCCCTCTACCCGGCCATGGCCGCGGGCGGGCCCTCCCCCCTCCTGCCGCTCCCCACGCAGTACGCCGACTGGGCGGTGCGGCAGCGCGAGTGGCTCCGCTCCGAGACGGTGGAGGAGCAGCTGGGCTACTGGCGCGAGCGCCTGGCCGGGCTGGCCCCGCTCCCGCTCCCCACCGACCGCCCCCGCCCGCCGACGCAGAGCTTCCGGGGCGCGGTACACCGCTTCACCGTCCCCACCGACGTGGTGGAGCCGCTGCGGGCGCTCGCCCGCGGCGAGGGGGCGACGCTCTTCATGGCGCTGACGGCCGCGCTGGACCTGCTCCTGGCCCGCTACGCCGGGGAGCGCGACGTGGCGGTGGGGACCCCGGTCTCCAACCGCGGCCGCGCGGAGGTGGCGGGGCTGGTGGGCCTCTTCGTGGACACGCTGGTGCTGCGCGCCGACGTGGCGCCGGACGAGGGCTTCCGCGCGCTCCTGGGGCGGGTGCGGAGCGCGGCGCTGGAGGCGTTCGCGCGGCAGGACGTCCCCTTCGAGCGGCTGGTGGAGGAGCTGCACCCCGAGCGCGACCGCAGCCGCAACCCGCTCTTCCAGGTGATGCTGGCGCCGCAGAGCGCCATGCCGGAGCCGGTGGAGCTGCCGGGCGCCACCTGGACCCCCGAGCCGCTGGACGGCGGCGCGGCCATCATGGACCTGACGCTCTTCACCTGGGAGCTGAGCGGGGGCGGGCTGACGGCGGCGCTGGAGTACGCCACCGACCTGTTCGAGCCGGCCACCGTGGAGCGCATGGCGGCGCACTGGGTGGAGGCGCTGCGGCAGGCCGCGGCGGACCCGGACCGGCCCGTGGCCGAGCTTCCCCTGCTGCTCCCGGAGGAGCGCGAGCTGCTGGCGGCGTGGAGCGACACCGCCCGGCCCTACCCGGAGCGCTGCCTGCACGAGCTGTTCGCCGAGCAGGCGGCCCGCACCCCGGACGCCGCGGCGCTCCGCCACCGCGGCCGCACCGTCTCCTACGCCGAACTGGACCGCCGGGCGAACCGGCTGGCCCACCACCTCCGCGCCCGCGGCGTTGGCCCGGAGGCGCGGGTGGGGATCTGCCTGGAGCGGACCCCCGACCTGGTGGCGGCCATGCTGGCCGTGCAGAAGGCGGGGGGCGCCTACGTCCCCGTGGACCCCGCCCACCCCGCCGACCGCGTGGCGTACGTGCTGGAGGACGCCGGCGCCGCGGCCGTGGTGTCGCACACCCGCCTGGCGGACCGGCTCCCGGCCGGGGTCCCGCGGGTGCTTCTGGACGCAGAGGAGGAGGCGCTCGCGGAGTGGCCGGAGACCGCGCCGGAGGGCGGCGCGGAGCCGCGCAGCCTGGCGTACGTGCTCTACACCTCGGGCTCCACCGGCCGCCCCAAGGGCGTGCAGCTGGAGCATCGCAGCGCCTCGCAGGTCGTGCACTTCCTGCGCGACCTGGTGCGCCCGGAGGACCGCGCCGTCACCCTGGGCTCCACCTCGGTGTCGTTCGACGTGTCGGTGGCCGAGGTCTACGGCACGCTCTGCTGGGGCGGGACGCTGGTGCTGGTGGAGAACGCCCTGGCGCTCCCGGAGGTGGCGGGGGAGGGGATCCGGCTGGTGGTCACCGTCCCCAGCGCCGCGGCGGAGCTGCTGCGCGCCGGGGGGATCCCGGACTCGGTGCGCGCCTTCAACCTGGGGGGCGAGCCGCTCCCGGCCGAGCTGGCGCGCGAGCTGTACGCGCTGGGGCACGTGGACCGGGTGCTGAACCTGTACGGCCCCACGGAGGACACCACCTACTCCACCTGGTCGGAGGTGGCGCGCGGAGCGGAGCGGGTGCGCATCGGGCGGCCGGTCGCCAACTCGCGCGGGCACGTCCTGGACCCCGCCGGGAGCCCCGTGCCGGTGGGCGTGCCGGGCGAGCTCTTCCTGGCCGGCGCCGGAGTGGGCCGCGGCTACCACGCCCGCCCGGACATGACCGCCGAGCGCTTCGTGCCGGACCCCTTCTCGGCGGAGCCGGGAGCGCGCATGTACCGCACCGGCGACCGGGTGCGCTGGCTGGCCGACGGCGAGCTGGAGTACCTGGGGCGCGGCGACTTCCAGGTCAAGGTGCGGGGATTCCGCATCGAGCCCGAGGAGGTGGAGTCCGCGCTGCGCGCGCACCCCTCCGTGGGCGAGGCCGCGGTGGCGGCGCGTCCGGGCGCCGCCGGAGAGGCGCGGCTGGTGGCCTGGCTCCTCCCGGCGGAGGACGGCGCCCGCCCCGACCCGGCGGAGCTGCGCGCCTGGCTGCGGGAGCGGCTCCCGGACTACATGGTCCCCTCCGCCTTCGTCATCCTCGACCGCTTCCCCCGCACTGGGAGCGGCCAGGTGGACCGCCGCGCCCTCCCCACCCCCGACGCAGCCGCGGAGCAGGCCGCGGCCCCCGCGCACGCCGCGCCGCGCACCCCCACCGAGGAGGTGGTCGCGGCCATGTGGGCGGAGACGCTGGGGACGGAGCGCGTGGGGATCCACGAGTCCTTCTTCGACCTGGGCGGCCACTCGCTGCTGGGGGCGCAGCTCGCCGCCCGGGCGCGCTCCGCGCTGGGGGTGGACCTCCCCATCGGGACCCTCTTCGAGGCGCCCACCGTGGCGGAGTTCGCTGCGCGGGTGGACGAGGCGCTGCGCGCCGCGTCCGGCGTGGAGCGCCCGCCGCTCCTTCCCGCGGCGCGCGACGGGGCGGAGGGGCTGCCGCTCTCCTTCGCGCAGGAGCGGCTCTGGTTCCTGGACCGCCTGCGCCCCGGGACCGCGGCGTACAACATGCCCGCCGCGCTGCGCTTCACCGGCGCGCTGGACACGGAGGCGCTGCGCCGCAGCCTGGACGCCATCGTCCGGCGCCACGAGGCGCTCCGCACCCGCTTCCCCAGCGTCCGCGGGCGCCCGGTGCAGGTCGTGGACCCGCCGCGCCCGCTGCCGTGGACGGTGACCGACGTGTCGCACCTGCGGGGCACCGGGCTGGAGGCGGAGCTGCGCCGGCTGGCGCTCGCGGAGGCGGCGGAGCCCTTCGACCTCCAGGCCGGGCCGCTCCTCCGCGCCGGGCTGGTGCGGGCCGGCGAGGGCGACCACCTGCTCCTCCTCACCGTGCACCACGTCGCCAGCGACGGCTGGTCCATGGGCGTGCTCGCCCGCGAGATGATCGCACTGTACGAGGCGTTCGCGGAGGGGCGCGAGCCGGAGCTGCCGCCGCTGCCGGTGCAGTACGCCGACTACGCCGTGTGGCAGCGCGACTGGCTGCGGGGCGAGGCGCTGGAGCGGCAGCTCGCCTGGTGGCGGGAGCGCCTGGCCCCGCTCGCCCCGGAGGCGGAGATCCCCACCGACCGGCCGCGCCCCGAGGTGCAGAGCTTCGCGGGGGCGCAGACCGAGACCGCGCTCGGGGCGGAGGTATCCGCCCGGGTACGGGCGCTGGCGCGGGAGGCGCACGCCACGCCCTACATGGTGATGCTCGCCGCCTTCCAGGCCGCGCTCCGCCGCCACGTCCGCACCGACCGCGTGGTGGTGGGCACCGACGTCGCCAGCCGCGGCGCCCCCGAGACCGAGGGGCTCGTCGGCCTCTTCGTGAACCAGCTGGTGCTCTCCGCCGACCTGTCGGGCGAGCCCACCTTCCGCGGGCTGCTGGCCCGCGTCCGCGAGACCACGCTGGGCGCCTACGCCCACGGCGACGTCCCCTTCAACCTGCTGGTGGACGCCGTCAACCCGGTCCGCGACCCCGGCCGCAACCCGCTCTTCCAGGTGATGTTCGTGTTCGACAACACCCCCTTCCCGGAGCTGCGCTTCGCCGGGGTGGAGATGCGGGTGATGGAGACCGAGCTGGCCGGGGCTCCCTTCGACCTGTCGGTGCTGGTCTCGGAGGAGGAGGGGGAGTTCCGCTGCCTGTGGCGCTACAACCCGGACCTCTTCGACGCCGCGACCGTCGCCGCCGTGGCGGAGGACTTCGGCGTCATGGCGCGCGCCTCCACCGCCACGCCGGACGCCCCGCTCCCCGCGCTCCTGGACGTGGTCCGCGACGCCGCGCAGGCCCGCCGCGCCGCGGAGCTGGACCGGCTGAAGGACGCCCGGGCGCTCCGCTTCGGAAAGCTGGGGCGGCGCCGCGCCGGCGACCCCGGCGAGCCCGAGCCCGTGGCCTGACGCGCCCCGCATCCGCACACCCGACCCGCCCAACCGGCAAGGAGACGATATGCAGAAGCCCGCACTGCCCTCGAAGAAGCTCCCCTTCGGACGCGCCCGCGAGGGCGGCGTGTCCACGGAGTCGCTGGTACGCATGGAGCCGCTGCGCGAGGGCGGCACGCTCCCGCTGGTGGTCCGCCCCGCGGTGGACGGCGTGGACCTGGTGGAGTGGGCCGCGGCGCACCGCGAGGAGGTGGAGTCGCTGCTCGGGAAGCACGGCGGGATCCTCTTCCGCGGCTTCGGGATGCGCGACACCGAGGACCTGAACCGCTTCGTCTCGGCCGTCTCCGCGGGGCCGCTGGAGTACGGCGAGCGCTCGTCGCCGCGCACGCACGTGGCGAACCGGGTCTACACCTCCACCGAGCACCCGGCCGACCAGGAGATCTTCCTGCACAACGAGCAGTCGTACAACCTCAACTTCCCGCTCAAGATCATCTTCCAGTGCGCGGTCGCGGCGGAGGAGCGGGGGGCCACGCCCATCGCCGACGTGCGCGAGGTCTACCGCCGCATCCCCGAGGAGGTCCGCCGCCCCTTCGAGGAGAAGGGCTACATGTACGTCCGCAACTTCGGCGACGGGTTCGGGCTCTCCTGGCAGGAGGCTTTCCAGACCGACGACCCGGCGCAGGTGGAGGCGTACTGCGCGGCCAACCGCATCCAGGCCGAGTGGAAGGACGGCGGCCGGCTCCGCACCCGGCAGGCGCGCCGGGCCGTGGCGAAGCACCCGCGCACCGGCGACACGGCCTGGTTCAACCACGCCACCTTCTTCCACCGCACCACGCTGGAGCCGGCGGTGCGCGCGGCCTTCGAGGCGGCCTTCCACGACGAGGCCGACTTCCCCAACAACACGCTCTACGGCGACGGGAGCCCCATCGCCCCCGAGACGATGGAGCTGCTGCGCGGCATCTACCGCGAGTGCACGGTGAGCTTCCCCTGGCAGGTGGGCGACCTGCTCATGCTGGACAACATGCTCACCGCCCACGCGCGCGAGCCGTTCAAGGGGCCGCGGAAGATCCTCACGGCCATGGCGGACCCGTTCAACTGGGACCAGGTCGAGGCGTGACGGCTTGATGTAGAGTTCGGGGCCGCTCCGGAGCCAGGCCAAACTGCGGCCTGTCTCCTACGCGGGTCGCGGAGCCACCGGAAACTGCCCCGGTGTCTTCGCTCCGGCTCCGGGAGCCCCGGGAAACCGCCCCCGGGTCTCCC
>DATABU010000294.1:0-2947 GCA_036259415.1 Longimicrobiaceae bacterium | reverse complement strand
CCCCCGCGAGGGGGGAGGGGGGGAACGGCACGGGGCCCGACACCCTCGCCTACGCCATCTACACCTCCGGCTCCACCGGCCGCCCCAAGGGCGTCATGGTCCCCCACGGCGCGGTGGTCAACTTCCTCCACGCCATGCGGGAGCGGCCGGGGGTCTCCGCGGAGGACGTCCTGCTGGCGGTGACCACGCCCGCGTTCGACATCTCCGTGCTGGAGCTGTTCCTCCCGCTGACGGTCGGCGCGCGCGTGGTGGTGGCGGACCGGGAGACGGCGGCCGACCCGGTGGCGCTGGCGGAGCTGCTCGCCCGCTCGGGCGCGACCGTGATGCAGGCCACCCCGGCGACGTGGAAGATGCTGCTCTTCGCGGGGTGGGAGGGCGACCGGCGCCTGCGCGTGCTCTGCGGGGGGGAGGCGCTGAGCCCGACGGTCGCCGAGCTGCTGCGCGAGCGGAGCGCGGGCGTGTGGAACCTGTACGGGCCCACGGAGACGACCGTGTGGTCCACGGCGCAGCCGGTGGACCGCTCCGGCCCCGTGCCGGTGGGGCGGCCGGTGGCGAACACCCGGGCGTACGTGCTGGACGCAGGGCTGGAGCCGGTCCCCGTGGGCGTCCCGGGGGAGCTGTACCTGGCCGGCGCGGGCGTCGCGCGCGGCTACCTGGGGCGGCCCGGGCTGACCGCCGAGCGGTTCCTCCCCGAGCCGTTCGGCGCGGCGGAGGGCGGGCGGATGTACCGCACGGGCGACCGCGCGCGCTGGCGGGAGGACGGCGCGCTGGAGCTGCTGGGGCGGACGGACCAGCAGGTGAAGGTTCGCGGCTTCCGCGTGGAGCCCGGCGAGGTGGAGGCCGCGCTGGTGGCGCACCCGGGGGTGCGCGAGGCCGCGGTGGCGGCGCACGAGGACGACACCGGGGAGGCGCGGCTGGTGGCCTACGTGGTGGAGGAGGCGGACGCGCCCGACGACGCGCCCGAGCTGCGGCGCTGGCTGCACGAGCGCCTCCCGGACTACATGGTCCCGTCGCTCTTCGTCGGGCTGGACGCGCTCCCGCGGACCGCCAACGGCAAGCTGGACCGCCGCGCGCTCCCGGCTCCCGAGGGGGGGCGCGCGGGCGTGGAGGCGGAGTACGTGGCGCCCCGCGACGCCGTGGAGGAGGCGCTGGCGGCGGTCTGGGCGGAGACGCTGCACGTGGAGCAGGTGGGCGTGCACGACAACTTCTTCGAGCTGGGCGGCCACTCCATCCTGGCGACGCAGCTGGTGGTGGCGGTGCGCGCCACCCTCCAGGCAGACCTCCCGGTGCGCGCGCTCTTCGAACGCCCCACCGTGGCCGCGCTGGCGGAGGAGGTCGTCGCCCGCGAGCCGGTCCCCGGGCAGACGGCGCGTATCGCCGAGATCCTCCGGCTGATCGGCTCCATGTCCGAGGACGAGGCCGCGCAGACGCTCCTGGAGCAGCAGGCCGCGGGCGGCGCGTAGCCGCCCGGCCCCACCCGACCCCACGACCGCATGACCCGGCCCGAGATCGAGGACATCTACCCGCTCACCCCGCTCCAGCAGGGGATGCTCTTCCACACCGTCTACGCCCCCGGCTCCGGGGCGTACGTGGAGCAGGTGGGCTTCACCGTGCGCGACCCGGAGCTCGATCCGGGCGCCTGGGAGCGCGCCTGGCAGCGCGTCTCCGAGCGCCACGCCGTGCTGCGGACCGCGTTCGCCTGGGAGGAGATGGAGGAGCCGGTGCAGGTGGTGCACCGCCGCGCCCCCGTCCCCGTCGAGCGGCTGGACTGGAGCGCCTTCCCCGCCGCGGAGCGCGCCGGGCGGCTGGACCGCTGGCTCACGGAGGACCGGAGGCGCGGCTTCGACCTGCTGGCGGCGCCGCTCTCCCGCGTCGCGCTGATCCGGATGGGCGGGGGCGAGTGGCGCGTGCAGTGGAGCTTCCACCACCTGCTGCTGGACGGCTGGTCGCTGCCGCGGGTGCTGGACGAGGTGCTCGTCCTCTGCGCGGACCCCGGCGCGCAGCTCCCGCGCCCGCGGCCGTTCCGCGAGTACGTGCTCTGGCTGCGCCGCCAGGACGCGGCGGCCGCGGAGGCGTTCTGGCGCGGGCGGCTGGCCGGCTTCGACGCGCCCACGCCGCTGGGGATCGGCCGCGCCGCTCCCGCCGGCGGCGAGGACGATCCCGCCGCCCATGCCGAGGAGACCGTCCGCCTCGCGCCGGAGACGGCGGCCGCGCTGGGGGCGCTCGCCCGGCGGGCGCGCGTCACCCCGGGGGCGCTGGTGCAGGGCGCGTGGGCGCTGCTGCTGTCGCGGTACTCGGGGGAGGAGGACGTGGTCTTCGGCGCGGTCGTCTCCGGGAGGCCGGCGGAGCTCCCCGGTGTGGAGGAGATGGTGGGGATGTTCATCAACACGCTCCCCGTGCGCGTGCGGGTGGACGAGGACGCGCCGCTCCTCCCCTGGATCGCCGGGCTGCACGGGCGCCAGGTGGAGGCGGGGCGGTTCGAGCACGTGGCGCTCACCGACGTGCAGGGGTGGACCGGCGTCCCCCGCGAGCAGCGGCTCTTCGAGAGCATCCTCGCCTTCGAGAACTACCCGGTGGGCGCCGGGGCGGGTGAGGGCGCCGGCCGGCCGGCCATCAACGACCCGCGCGTGGTGGAGCGCACCGGCTACCCGCTGACGCTGGTCGCCGCGCCGGGGGACGGGCTGGCGCTGCGGGCCGTGTACGACACCCGGCGCCTCTCCGCGGGAGCGGTCCGGCGGCTCCTCGGGCACTGGGGGACGCTGCTGGAGGCCGTGGCCGCCGACCCGGAGCGCCCCCTCCGCGGCCTGCCGCTGCTGACGGCGGCGGAGCGGGAGGCCGCGCTGGCCGCGGGCGCGCCGCGGCGGACGGAGTGGCCGGCGCGCCGCACGGTGGTGGAGCTGTTCGAGGAGGCCGCCGCGGCGGACGGAGTGGCCGGCGCGCCGCGCGG
>DATABU010000293.1:0-7827 GCA_036259415.1 Longimicrobiaceae bacterium | reverse complement strand
TGCATCCTGGCCGGAGACTTGCCACGCGCAGGGGTCGGACCGTCGCCCTACCCTCACCCCGGCCGAGCCGAGATGGAGCCGTCCTCGTCCCCGAAGCTGCGCGAGATGGTCGCGCGGGCGCGCGAGATCACCGAGAGCGTGGTCGCACCCAACGCGGAGGCCGAGGACCGCGAGGCGCGCTGGCCGGCGCCCGCCATGCGGGCGCTGGGCGACGCGGGGCTGCTGGGGCTGAACGTACCCGAGGCGCTGGGCGGGCACGGCGAGGGGCTCGCGGGGCTGGTGGCCGTCGCCGAGACGCTGGCCCGGGGGAGCGCCTCCACCGCCATGTGCTTCGCCATGCACTGCGTGGGGACCGCTGTGGTCGCCGCCAAGGCCACCGAGCACCAGAAGGAGGCGTACCTCGTCCCCATCGCGCGGGGCGAGCACGTCACCACCCTGGCGCTCAGCGAGCCGGGGACCGGCGCCCACTTCTACCTCCCGCAGTCGCTGGTCGTCCCGGAGGGCGAGTGCTACCGGGTGCGCGGCACCAAGAGCTTCGTCACCAACGGCGGCGAGGCCGACTCGTACGTCGTCTCCGTGGCCGCGGCGGAGGGCGCCGCCGCCGGCGAGGGGACGTTCAGCTGCGTGCTGGTGGACTCCGGCAGCCCCGGGCTGCACTGGGAGGACCCCTGGAACGGGCTGGGGATGCGCGCCAACAGCTCCCGCACCGTGCGGCTGGAGGACGTCCCGGTCCCCCGGCGCAACCTGCTGGGGGAGGAAGGCGACCAGCTCTGGTACGTGTTCGAGGTGGTCGCCCCCTACTTCCTGATGGCCATGGCCGGCACCTACCTGGGGGTGGCGGCCGCCGCCTTCGAGACGGCGCGCGAGCACCTGGGCACCCGGCGCTACGCCCACACCGGCGAGCTGCTGGGGAGCGCGCCCGTGCTGGCGCACCGCCTGGGGGAGCTGTGGACCGAGGTGGCCCGCACCCGGCACCTGGTGTACGCCGCCGCCGCCCGCGCCGACGCGGGCGATCCCGCTGCGCTGACCGGCGTGCTCGCCAGCAAGGCCGCCGCGGGCGACACCGCCGTCCTGGTCGCCAACGAGGCCATGACGCTCTGCGGCGGCGCCGGCTACCGCGAGAACGGCACGCTGGCGCGCCTCCTCCGCGACGCCCGCGCCAGCCACGTGATGGCCCCCACCACAGACATCCTCAAGACCTGGGTGGGACGGGCGCTCCTGGGCCAGCCGCTGCTCTGAGCCGTGCCGGCCGTCGCCGTGGTGGTGCGCGCCGGGGCCGGACAGGTCCCCGCCTGGGCGGAGGCCGCGGGGCCGGCCCACGCGCTGGACCCCGCGGCGCTGGACGACGGCGATGCGGACGGCGTGCTCGCGCGGGCGGAGTGCGCGCTGGTGGACGGCGCCCTGGGCGAGCCCCTGGCCGCGGCGCGGCGGATCCACGCCGCCGACCCCACGCTCCAGACCGTGCTGGTCGCCCCGCCGGAGGCCGCCGCCCGGCTGCGGCAGGCGCTGCTTTTCACCCCCGGGCTGGGGGAGGTGTGGCTGGCCGAGCCGCAGCAGGTGGACGCCGCGCTGCTGGAGCGCGCCGCGGCCGTCACCCGCCAGCGGCGCCGCTACCGCACGGCGCGCCCCGGCATCGAGCGCTCGCTGGCCTCCGCCGCGGCGGCCCCTCCCCGGCGCGCCCGGCTCTCCGACGCGTACCTGGCCTCGCTGGTCCAGTCGCTCCCCGACCCCGTGATCTCCGTCGGCGAGCGGGGCGAGGTGCTCTCGTGGAACCCCGCCGCCGAGCGGGTGCTCGGGTACGCCCCGCACGAGGTGGCCGGGCGCCCCCTGGCGGAGGTCCTCTTCCCCGAGGACCCGGGGCCCGCGGAGCGGCTCCTTGCCCGCGCGCGCGTGGATCCGTACCGGAGCGAGCTGGCGTTCCGGCGCGCCGGCGGCGAGGAGGGCGTGGGGGAGGTGATCGTCTCGCCCGTGGAGGCGGACGGGAGGGCGGTCCGCTGCGTCATCGTCCACGACCTCACCGAGCAGCGCCGCGCGCAGGCCGAGCTGGAGTCCCAGGCCGGGGAGCTGCAGGAGCAGGCCGCCGAGCTGGAGATGCTCAACGACGAGCTCCACCAGCGCACCCGCGACCTGGAGACGGCGCTGGGCGCCCGCAGCCGCTTCTACGCGGCCATGAGCCACGAGCTGCGCACCCCCATCAACGCGGTCATCGGCTACAACGCCCTCCTCCTGGACGGCATCTACGGCCCCCTCGCCGCCAGGCAGGAGGAGGGGATCCGCCGCGCCCAGCGGGCCGCCCACCACCTCCTGGAGCTGGTCAACGACGTGCTCGACCTGGCCAAGATCGAGGCCGGCCGTGTGGAGCTGCAGGTGGAGACCGTCCCCGTGGGCCCGCTGCTGCGGGAGGTCGCGGACACGGTGCGCCCCGCCGCCCACGCGGGGGGCTCCAGCGTGGAGGTGTCCGGCGCGCCGGAGTCGCTGCGGGTGGACACCGACCCCCGGCGGGTGCGGCAGATCCTCCTCAACCTCGTCTCCAACGCGGTCAAGTTCGGCGGGGGGAAGCCGATCCTCCTCCGCTGGGAGGAAGCGCCTGACGGCGGCGTGGTGCTGGACGTGGTGGACCGGGGGCGCGGGATCGCCCCGGAGCACCAGCAGCGGATCTTCGACGAGTTCGAGCAGGTGGGGCCCCGCGAGGACGGGGGGACCGGGCTGGGGCTCCCCATCTCCCGCCGGCTGGCGCACCTCCTGGGCGGCTCGCTGACCGTTCGCTCCACTCCCGGCGAGGGGAGCACCTTCACCCTGGTCCTCCCTCCCGCCGCTGGCGCTCCGGCCGCGCACCCGCAAATTTAGATACCCTGCCGGGCCCCGCTCCCGCGCCCCGGTCCGCCCCGGGCGCAGCCCGCCGGCCCCGTTCCGACCGTCCATGAGCCCGGAAGCAGCGCTGAATAACCCCGCCGCCGGGCGCCCCCGGCCGTCCCGCGCCGCGGCGGCGCCCGTCCGCTACGGCCTGGCGGTGGCGGCCGCCGGCGCGGCGCTCGCGGCGTGCTTCCTCCTCCGCCCCGTCCTCGCGCCCAACTACTTCCCCGTGTTCCTGGCCGCGGTGGCGCTCGCCGCCTGGCGCGGCGGGCTGGGCCCGGGGCTCGTCTGCGGGGCGCTCTCGGTGGCCGGCAGCGCGTACTTCCTCCTCGCGCCGGTCCGCTCGCTGGGCGTGGACGCGTGGACCGACCTGGCCAAGCTCGCGGTGTTCGCCGCCGTGGCATGGCTGGTCAGCTCGCTCAGCGAGCGGCTCCGCTCCGCCCGCGCCGAGGCCGAGGAGCGCGCCCAGGAGGCGACCCGCCTGGCGCTCCAGCTGCAGGAGCAGGCTGTGGAGCTGGAGTCGCAGGCGGAGGAGATGCAGGCGCTCAACGAGGAGCTGGAGGAGCAGGTGGAGGCGGCCGCGACCCTCCGCGGGGAGCTGGAGGCGGCGGTGCGCGATGCGGAGGCGGCCCGCGCCCGCCTCTCGGCGATCATCGACACGGCGGCCGAGGGCGTCGTGGTGATCGACCGCGACTGGCGCGTCACCCTGGCCAACCCGGCCGCCGAGCGCGTGCTGCGGGTGTCGGCGGGAGGCACCGCGGGCCAGCGCTACCTGGACCTGCCGCTGCGCCGCTTCCGGCTGGACGGCTCGCCGCTCCGCCCGGAGGACGGACCGGTCTCGCGGGTCTTCGCCTCGGGGGAGGCGGTGCACGGCTGGGCGCACCGGGTGGAGTACCCCGACGGCGAGCGGGCGACGGTGCGGGTGAACGCCGCCCCGCTGCGCGGCGCCGACGGGGAGATCCGGGAGGTGGTCGCCTCCTTCGAGGACGTGACCGAGGAGCGGCGCGCCCTCGACGCCCTGCGGACCAGCGAGGAGCGCTTCCGCACCCTCGCCGACTCCGCCCCGGTGCTGATCTGGGTCGCCGGGACCGACGGCCTCCGCCACTTCTTCAACCGCCCCTGGCTGGAGTTCACCGGGCGCACGGTGGAGCAGGAGGCCGGGAACGGGTGGGCCGCGGGGGTGCACCCCGACGACCGCGACCGCTGCATGGACGTCTACCTGTCCGCGCTCCGCGAGAGGCGCCCCTTCCGCATGGAGTACCGCCTGCGCAGGGCGGACGGCGAGTACCGCTGGCTGCTGGACCACGGCGTCCCGCTCCTCACCCCGGAGGGCGAGCTCACCGGGTTCACCGGCTCGTGCATCGACGTGCACGACCGGCGCCTGGAGGCGGAGCGCGAGCACTTCCTGCTGCGCGCCGGGGCCGTGCTGGGCGCCTCGCTCGACCCGGAGCGCACCCTCGCCGAGCTGACCCGCCTGCTGGTCCCCGTCCTGGCCGACTACTGCAGCATCGACGTGGTGGCCCCCGACGGGGAGATCCGCCGGGTGGAGACCGCCCACGCGGACCCCGACAAGGAGCGTCTGCTGCGCGAGGTCTGGACGCGCTACCCCTACCGCAGCGACGGGGGCCAGGGGACCCCCCTGGTGGTCCGCACCCGCGAGCCGGTGCTGATCCCCGAGGTGTCGCCCGAGGCCACGGCCGCCTTCGCGCGCGACCGCGAGCACCTGGAGATGCTCCGGGCGCTCGGCCCCCGCTCCTACCTCTGCGTCCCGCTGGTGGCGCGCGACCGGGTGGTGGGCGCCCTGTCGATGGTGATGTCCGACTCCGGCCGCCGCTACGCCCCCGCCGACCTGCAGCTCGCGGTGGAGGTCGCCCGGCGCGCCGCCGTCGCCATCGACAACGCCCGGCTGTACGCCGACGCCGTGGAGGCCAACCAGGCCAAGAGCGACTTCATGGCGGTGATGAGCCACGAGCTGCGCACCCCGCTCAACGCCGTCATCGGCTACACCGACCTCTTCCTGGCGGGGATCCCGGTCCCGCTCCCCGCGCCGCTCCGGCCGCAGGTGGAGCGGATCCAGACCGCCGCCCGCCACCTCCTCCGGCTGATCGAGGAGATCCTCACCTTCTCGCGCATCGAGGCCGGCCGCGAGGAGGTGCACCTCGCCCCGGCCGACGCCTCCGCCATCGCCCAGGCGGCCGCCGCGCTGGTGGAGCCGCTGGCCCTGGAGCGCGGCCTCGGCTTCCGGGTGGAGGTCCCCGAGCCCGGCCCCGCGCTGGTGACCGACTCCGGGCGGGTGCAGCAGGTGCTGGTGAACCTGCTGGGGAACGCCGTGAAGTTCACGGCGGCGGGCGAGGTCTCGCTGCGGCTGGCGGAGGAGGACGGGGCGGTGGTCTTCACCGTGCACGACACCGGGGTGGGGATCGAGCCCGAGCAGCTGGAGCGGATCTTCGACCCCTTCTGGCAGGTGGACCAGTCCATCAGCCGCCGCACCGGGGGGACCGGGCTGGGGCTCAGCGTCGCCCGGCAGCTGGCCCGCCTCCTGGGGGGCGAGGTCGCGGTGGAGAGCGTCCCCGGCGACGGCAGCGTCTTCACCCTGCGGCTCCCGCGGGAGCCTGCCCGCGGCGTCGCCGCCCCGCAGGCGGCCGACGCCGGCGCGGCCCGGTGACCGGCGGCGCCTTTCCCGCGGAGCTGCGCCGGTTCGCCGAGCGGTTCCGCCGCGGCGAGTTCTGGGAGAGCCACGAGACGCTGGAGGGGTCCTGGCGCCGCGGCCGCAGCGGGTTCTACAAGGGGCTCATCCTGCTCGCCAGCGCCTGGGTCCACGTGGGACGGGGGAACGCCCGCGGCGTCGCCGCCCAGCTCCGCAAGACGGCGCGCGAGCTGGAGCCGTACCGCCCCGCGCACCTGGGGGTGGACGTGGACGCCCTGCTGGAGAACGCCGCGCGTCTCGCCGCCACGGTGGCCGCCGACCCCGCGGCGGGCGGCGACGCCTGGGCGCGCGCCTGCCCTCCCCCTCCCCTGGCGCTCCGCCCCGCCCTGCTCCGCGGCGACGAGCCCGAGCTGCGCCCTCACCCCTACCCCGCCCCGCCCATGCACCCCCGCGCCGCCGAGCTGCTCCGCGAGCTGGATCTCCAGCCGCACCCCGAGGGAGGCTGGTTCCGCGAGGTGTACCGCTCGCACCTGCGGGTGCGCCCCGACCGCGCCGCCGCCGGGCGCGACGCGCTCACCACCATCTACTTCCTGCTCGCTTCCGGGGAGCGCAGCCGCTGGCACCGGGTGGCCGCCGCCGACGAGGCGTGGCACTTCTACGAGGGGGACCCGCTGGAGCTGTTCTGGCTCGACCCCTCGGGCGCCCGCTGCCACCGCGTGCTGCTGGGCCCGGTGGGCGGGGGGCGCGAGCCGGTGCACGTGGTCCCCGCCGGCTGCTGGCAGGCCGCCCGCCCCACGGGGGCCTTCTCCCTGGTGGGGTGCACGGTGGGCCCCGGCTTCGAGTTCGAGGACTTCGCCATGCTCGACGCCCATCCCGACGTCGCCGAGCGCATCCGCCGCGACTTCCCGGAGCTGGCGGGGCTGGTCTGACGCGCGGACGCCGGCCCGGCCGGGGGACTGGCGGGAGGCGTGCCGCCCCGCCCCGGGGGACCCCCGGCGGCCGGGGAGGGTAGACGCACGCTCCCGACGCGAACGGCCGTACCCGAAGGGAACGCAGATGAAGACCGTCCTGATCGTCGAAGACCAGCTGGACACCCTCGCCATCCACTCCGCGTACCTGGAGCGGCACGGCTACCGCGTCCTCCGCGCCGAGGACGGCGAGGCCGGGCTGGACTCCGCGCGCCGGCACCGACCGGACCTGATCCTGATGGACCTCTCCGTCCCACGGGTGAACGGGCTGGTCGCCACGGAGACACTGAAGGGCGACCCCGCCACCGGGCACATCCCCATCGTCATCATGACGGCGCACACCTACGGCTCGGTGGGCAGGCGGGCCGTCGCCGCGGGGTGCGACGGGTTCCTCGCCAAGCCGCTGGACCCGCGCCGGGTCCTGGAGGAGGTGGAGCAGCGGATCGGCCCCTCGGAGCGGCCGAACTGACTCCCCGCCGGGCCCCTCCCCGGGACGGGGAGGGTCGCCCCTTGCGTGCGCCCCACATGTTCGATATCTATCTAAATAGACATGCGTCGCATTAGATGCCGACCCACACGACGGACGCGGGGGGCTGAAATGGCGGAGATGGAGATGGAGAAGGCGCTCGCCTTCCTCAAGGCGCTCGCGGACGAGAGCCGGCTGAAGCTCGTCGGCCTGCTCGCGGAGCGGGAGAGGAGCGTGGGGGAGCTGGCCGGGGCCGTGGGGCTGCGGGAGCCCACCGTCTCGCACCACCTGGCGAAGCTGGCGGCGGCGGAGCTGGTGGAGATGCGCGCGGAGGGGACCACGCACTACTACCGGCTGCGGACCGAGACGCTGCAGCGGCTGGGGCGCGAGGTCCTCTCCACGGAGCGCATCGCGGCGTTCGCCGCGCCCGCCGGGGAGGACGCCTGGCGGCGAAAGGTGCTGCACACCTTCCTGGACGGCGAGCGGCTGACCAAGATCCCGGACACCCGCAAGAAGCGGCAGGTGATCCTGGAGTGGCTGGCGGAGCGCTTCGAGGTGGGCCCCGACTATCCCGAGCCGCGGGTGAACGAGGTGATCCGGCGCCACCACCCCGACACCGCCACCCTGCGCCGGGAGCTGGTGGGCGCCGGCCTGCTCCGCCGCGACAGCGGCGTCTACTGGCGGGTGGCCCCCGCGGCGCCGGCCGTGGAGGCTTGAACGGACGGGGCGCCGCCCGATCATCCGGCGGCGCCCCTCGCCTGCCCCGCGGCCGGGCGGCTCATAGGGAGACACTTGGATCGGATCCCGGTCACGCTCGGGCGCCCGCGTGAGGGATGCGCGCCCGGCAGGGCCCGACCCTGTCGGACGAAACGGGAGCGCAGCATAGTAGAAGT
>DATABU010000292.1:0-3701 GCA_036259415.1 Longimicrobiaceae bacterium | reverse complement strand
GGTGGCCGCGACGCAGGTGGCGGACGGGCTGGAGCTCTTCCGCCGCTTCAAGACGAACGATCTGCCCTGGGGCGAAGAGGGGCTGCCCCCGGTGGAGGCGGGGGAGGACTCGGACTATGCGCTGCTGGTGGGCGCGCTGCGGTCGCTGGAGTACGCCGTGGACGCCGTGGGCGACGCCCTGCTGGCGGAGAGCGTGCACCACGCCGTGCAGGGGAACCCCCTGCGCTCCGCGGCGGTGATGGACGCCACCTCCTGGGCCGAGGCGCCGCCGCCGGAGCTGGAGTTCGTCCGCACGCCGCGCACGGGCGTGGGGCTCACCCATCGGCTGGTGCTGGCGGGCGGCATCCCCGGCCCCGACGACGACCTCCCCGGGTGGTCCATGCTGGGGGCGTGGCAGGCGCGCGGCCGCTACGAGCCCGCGCTCAACGCCCTGGCCGCGCGCCTGCTCCCCGTGCCGAACACGGTGCATTGCCGCGTGTCGTGGGTGGCCGAGGACGCGCCGCCGTACCTGGACTTCATTCCCCTCTCGGCGCTCCTGCTCTCCCCGCTGGACCTGCTGGCGCTGGCGGAGGACGGGGAGATAGAAGGCTCCGAGCTGTGGCTGCGCTTCGTGGAAGCCGCGCGTGACAATCCCCCGGGCGACGTGGACCGGGAGATCGGGTGGATCGACTTCGAGGCTGACCAATCATGGGGGGCGGACCGGCTGTCGGTGAAGGAAATGCTCGAGGTGGCGCGCGCCGTCCGCGAGCTCTTCCTGGGCGCCCGCCCGCTCTCCGAGGCGGACCTGGCCGCGCCGGAGGACGAGCCGCCGGCGGCGGTAGGCGACGAGCTGGCCGGGAGGGTGAGCGCCGCGGTGACGGAACTGGAGGGGCTGCTCGCCGAGCTCGTGCCCGGAGATCCCGCCAGCTGGGTCCCCATGCGCAAGGTCGCGGGATTCGGCGTGCCGGGTGCCTTCACGCTGGAGCGGCCGGGAGCGGACCAGGTGCGGGCGGTGGCGGACGAGGTGACGCGCCGGCTGGCGGAGGTGGAGCGGATGAACGACGCCTTCCACCGCGCGGAGGCATCCGCGGCGGTGCGGCGGGCCCACGATGCATCCGCGCTGCAGGTGCTGTTCGGCGGCGGCTTCCGGGCGGTGGCGCCGCTGGTCGCCGCCCCGCGGCCAGAGCTGGCGGCCGCGCTGGCGGACTCGCTCTTCCTGCAGGACGGCGATCCTCTCGCGGCGGAGACCTGGCTGCAGCGGGCCAGCCGTGTGCGCGCCGGCGCCGGTCGGCTGCACACCGCCCGTACCTACGCCGAGGCAATCCGCTTCGGCGGCGCCGCGCCGCTGCGGGTGGCGCAGCTCCCCTATCCCGCGGCGGAGCGCGGCCAGGTGCGCTGGCTGGGGCTGGAGGGCGACGCCAACGCCACGGGGACGCGGCTTTCGCTGGTCGTCGACGGCCCGGTCGATCCGCAGGCCCCGCTCGCGGGGCTGGTGGTGGACGAGTGGGTAGAGGTCGTCCCCGGCGCCGAGGAGACCACCGGGCTGGCCGTGCACTTCGACGCGCCCAACGCCCGGCCGCCGCAGGCCATCCTGATCGCCGTCCCGGCGGACGGAGCGGCGCAATGGACGGGTGACGCGCTGCTGGAGACGCTGGAAGAGGCACTGGACCTGGCGCTGGTGCGGGCGGTCGATCCCGACTCCATCACCGAGGTGGGGCAGTTCCTCCCCGCCGCCTACTTCTCGCTGAACGTGGACGGACAGGCGCCCTCCACCGACTTTCTCCCGCTGGCGCGGAGCTGACCGGCCGATGGAATCCATCACTTCGTGGACGCGCCTGGAGCCGCGCACCCGCAGCGACGACCTGGGCCCCGCGCTGCAGGCGCGGGTGCACGACCCCCTCTGGCTGATCGCGCGCCAGTGGCAGCTGGGCGAGCTGACCGGCGAAGACGCCGGTTCGCCCGCCTGGGTGCGCGTCCGCGCCGACGTCGCCCCGCTCACCGGGTGGATCCCGGGAGACGGCGCGCGGCGGGACTACGACCGCTCGCTGCCCCTGGAGGCGCTGGCGGAGCGCGAGCCGGGGCCGGACCCCGCGCTGGACCTGGCCCTGGCCGCGGAGGCGGGGCTGCACTGGCTGCGCCTCCTCTCCTCCGCGGGGCTGTCGCGGTACCGCGCGGTGTTCACCGGCGAGTTCCCGCTGCCGGAGGCGGAGGGGCTGGACCCCGCCAGCGCCCGCGCCGTGGGACTGTTGCGCGGCCGGGCCCCGGACGGCAACGCGCTCCTCTCCGTCCTGCGCGCGGCCGCGGCGCCGGACGGCACCTTCCCGGACGCGCTGGAGATCGCCGAGCCGGACCTGGAGACGGTGCGGGAGGCGGCCGGACGCTGGGTGGCGTGGTGGGACGGACTCTACAGCCGCGCGCAGGTCGAAGCGGAGGAGGACGAGGACGGGGCGTGGGAGGCGGAGCGGATGGAGTACCGCTTCGCCGTCACGGCGGCCGGCGCCACGGACGGGGAGGTGGTGCTGCAGGCGCCGGAATACCACGGCGGCCGGCTGGACTGGTACGACTTCGTGCATTCGGCGGGGGCGGAGCTGCAGCGCCAGCCACCCGGGGTGGAGCGGGTGCGCACGGTGCTTCCCGCGGCGGCGGCGTACCCGGGGATGCCCGTGGCGCGCTGGTGGGAGTTCGAGGACGCGCGCACCGACTTCGGCCGGGTGGAGGCGGAGCCGGCGGACCTGGCGCGGCTGCTGGTGGTGGAGTACGCCACCGTCTACAGCAACGACTGGTTCCTGGTCCCGCTGGAGCTGCCCGTGGGGGCCGTCTGCGGGGTGCGCTCGGTGGTGGTGGGCGACACGTTCGGGCAGAAGACGCTGGTGCGCGCCGCCGGCACGGACGGCTCGGAGGTGGACTCGTGGAGTTTGTTCCGCCCCAGCCGGACGGAGGGGGGCGTGTCGTCCCTCTTCTTCCTGGCGCCCACGCTGCCGCCGCCGCTGGAGTCGCCGCCGGTGGAGGAGGTGCGGTTTCTCCGGGACGAGATGGCCAACCTGGCGTGGGCGGTGGAGCGCAGGGTGGAGAGCCGCACGGGCCGTCCGATTGACCGGCACGAAGCCTGGGCCGCGCGGCACGCCGCCCGCCCGCCCGCGCCGCCCCCCGCGCCCGGGGCGCCGCTGGTGTACCGGCTGGCCACGGAGGTGCCGGAGCACTGGTTCCCGCTGGTGCCGATCCCCGACCCTGAGGCGCCGGGGGCCATGCGCCTGCGCCGGCTGGACACGCAGCGCCGCGAAGGGGACGAGCTGGAGACGCTGGCGCCGCTGGGCCGCGTGCTGGTTCCCGCCACGCTGAAAGGGGACGAGCGGCTGGAGGTGCGCGAGGAGGAGGTGCCGCGCGAGGGCATCCGCGTGCTGCGCAGCTGGCAGCACGCGCGGTGGACGGACGGTTCCACGCACGTGTGGATCGGCCGGCGCAAGCTCCCCGGGCTGGGCGAAGGCAGCGCCGGGCTGCGCTTCGACACCGCCGACCCCGCGCCGCGCCCGGGCTGATCACGTGGGATACCGGGAGCCGCGGATCGCGTAGATCGCCGGTCATTTTGGGCTTCATGAGCTACTCTGTTGTCGAGACCGGCTGGGGTGCTTGCACGTTTCAGATGGCTTACCGGAACGCCTTCGGCGCGAGCGCGCAGCCCGACGATGCACGACCGGGAGGGCGAGGCGACCTACGACGAGCCG
>DATABU010000291.1:0-1836 GCA_036259415.1 Longimicrobiaceae bacterium | reverse complement strand
GCGCGGAACGCGGGGGACTGCGCCCGCCCGTCATTTGCGGTCCAGCGCCACGTCGTGCAGGCGCGGGAGGGAGTCCCTGAGCTGGAACCGGCCCGCGGGAGCGAGTCGCTCGCCCAGCCCGGCCCTGACGACGAGCACCTGCCGGAGCGGCACCTCGCAGACCCGGTAGCGCCCCCGCTCGTCGGTGGTGACCTCCGTCCCCTCGGTCCGGCTGCGGACGTCCGCGCCGCCGCGGGCGGTGCCGTAGACGCCGGTGCGCGTCCAGGTGAGCGCGACGCGCACCCTCGCCAGCCCCTCGCCGGTGGCGCGGTCGCGCACGCGCCCCACCACGATCCCCGGGAGCGAGTCGAGGGCCGTCTCGGGGCAGAGGATCCTCGTCACGGTGGCGAGCGACGGCACGGCCAGCAGGACCTCGGTGCGCTCCCCCCGGCGCAGCTCCACCACCCACCCCGACACGTCGATCCCCAGCGAGTCCAGGCGGGGGTGCTCGAAGCCGACGCGGTAGCGCCCCTCCAGGGGATGCTCCAGGCGGAAGGACCCGTCCGGATCGCTCCGGACAGTGTCCGCGGTCCCCGCCAGGAAGACGCGCGCGTCGGCGAGGGGCGCCGCGCTCGTGCTGTCCCAAACCGTCCCCGCGACCACCGCCTGCGGCTGCGGGGGCGGAACCGGCTGAAGGAGCGGGAGCCCCGCGGCGGCACCCGTGAACACGAGCGCGGCGCCGAGCGCGGGGAGGGTGGGATGTGGCATGGTGGTCCTCGTGCGGCGTGGGTCGGGTGCCGCGGCGGGTCCCAGCGGCTACAGCTCCCCCAGCTGGAGCTCCAGCAGCGAGTCGGCGCGGCGGATGGCGTGGTCGGCGAGCGTCAGCTCAACACGGCCGCGCTCCTGCGCGGCCTCTAGCCGGCTGCGGAGCACCTCCCGGTCCACGCCGTCGGTGCGCATCCAGTGCAGGAAGGCCAGCTCGATGAAGCGGCAGGCGAGCACCGCCTCCTCGTTCCCCCACCCGAGCACGTCGCGCGCGTAGATCCAGGCCCTCCACCGGGCGGAGCGGAGCGCGTGCAGCGCGCGGTCGCGCACCTCCTCCGGGAAAGGCGCCGACCAGTGGAGCGGGCCCATCTCCGCGCCCCAGCTCTCCAGGAAGACGTGGAAGGGCTGCCGTTGCATGCCTCGGTCGGGTCGGACGGCGCGGAGCCCGGGCGCGGGGTGCGTCCGGGCCCCGCGGGCCGGGGTGTCACCAGCCGCGGTCGTACCCGCCGCGGCCCCGGCCGCCCGTCCACCCGCGGCCGCGGTCGAAGTCCGCCCCGTAGCCGCGCCCGCGGTTCATCATCCGGGCCGGGGGGCGGCCGTACCCCAGCGGCCAGTGGCGGTCGCTCTCCCACGTGTCGTCCTCGCCCTGGTTGGCCCAGTGCCCGAAGTAGCGGTGGCCGCGGGGCTCCGCCACCACGTGGATGTCCCTGCGGCCGGCGCCCCCGTACCCCCGGCCGCCCGCGAAGTCGTCGGAGTTGTCCCCCCGGGCGGTGACGAACTCGCGGCGGGAGTACGTGTCGTGGTCGCCCCCGCGGCCGCGGAAGGCGCCCCGGTCCATCCCCCCGCGGCTCCAGCCGCGGCCCGTGGCGTAGTCGTTCCCGTAGCGCATCCGTCCCTCCTCGCTTCTGGTGAAAAAGGGAGGGTGCCACGTCGCAAATGACGCGCCGGGCGGGGCGTCTATCCCCCGACCAGCGCCTGCAGCTTGCGGGGGGCGACCATGCAGTAGGACTGCACCACCAGCCCCTGGACCTCCTCGTCGGAGCAGCGGTCCAGCACGATGCCGACCCACCCCTTCACGCCCACGTAGGGTGG
>DATABU010000290.1:0-7883 GCA_036259415.1 Longimicrobiaceae bacterium | reverse complement strand
CTCCTCCTCGGCCAGGCAGCGCGCCAGGCGCGCCGGCTCGCGGTGCGCCCCCGGCTCGGCGACGACCAGCGTGGCCCCGGCCACGAGCGGCGCCCAGAACTCCCACACCGAGGCGTCGAAGCTGAAGGGCGTCTTCTGCAGAACCCGGTCGCCTGGCCCGAGCGGAAACGCGCGCTGCATCCACTGCACGTGGTTGGCGAGCGCCCCGTGCGGCACCGCCACCCCCTTGGGAGTGCCGGTCGAGCCCGAGGTGTAGATCACGTAGGCGAGGCTCTCGGTCCCCGTTCCGTGCTCCCCCTCTCCCCCTTGCGGGGAGAGGGGGCCGGGGGGTGAGGGGGTCTCCTCCACCAGCACGACCTCGCCCCCGAACTCCGGCAGCGCCCCCGCCAGGCGCTCCTGCGTCAGCAGCAGCGTGGCGCCGGAGTCGGCGAGCATGTAGGCGACGCGCTCGGCCGGGTACTCCGGGTCGAGCGGGACGTACGCCGCCCCCGCCTTCAGCGTGGCGAGCAGCGCGACGACCATCTCCGCCGAGCGCTCCATGCAGACGCCCACCAGGCTCTCCGCGCCGGCGCCCCGCGCGCGAAGGTGCGCGGCCAGCGCGTCGGCGCGCGCGTCCAGCCCGGCGTAGCTCAGCCGCTCCGCGCCCGCCGCGACGGCGGTCGCGTCCGGGGTGCGCGCGGCCTGCGCGGCCACCAGCCGGTGCACGGGGGTCGCGGGGAAGTCGGCGGCCGTGGCGTTCCACTCCCGCACCACCTGCTCGCGCTCGGCGTCGTCCAGCAGCGGGAGCGCCGAGACGCGGGAGTCGGGGTGCGCGGCGGCGGCGCGGACCAGCCGGAGGAAGCGCTCCACCGTCCGGGCGGCGGTGGCGGGGTCGAACAGCTCCGTGCTGTAGCGGACCACGCCGGCCACGCCCCTGTCCGTGCGCCGCATTCCCAGGTCCAAGTCCAGCGTGGCGACGCCCAGGTCCGCGCCCTCCTCCGCCACCTCGCACCCGGGGAGGCGCAGCGTCTCCCCGGCCGAGTCGAAGTAGGAGAAGAGGACCTGGAAGACCGGGGCGTGCGCGAGGGAGCGATCCGGGCGCAGCTCCTCCACCAGGCGCTCGAAGGGGAGCTCCTGGTGCGCGTATGCCCCGAGCGCCGTCTCCCGCACCCGGCCCAGCAGGGCGCGGAACGGGGGGTCGCCCGACAGGTCGCCGCGGAGGACCAGGGTGTTCGCGAAGAAGCCCACGGTCCCCTCGGTCTCGCGGCGCTCGCGGTTCGCCACCGGCGTGCCGACGAGCACGTCCTCCTCGCCCGCCAGCCGCCCCAGCAGGAGCTGGAACACCGCCAGCAGGGCCATGAAGGGAGAGGCGCCCTCCTCCCGCGCGACGGCGGCCAGCGCGTCGAGCTGCTCCGCCGGGAGGTCGAAGAAGTGCTTGGCGCCGGCGTGGCCGCGGGCCGCCGTGCGCGGCCGGTCGGCGGGGAGCTCCAGGCGCGCGGGGGCGTCGGCCAGGGCGCCGCGCCACCAGGCGAGCTGCTCGTCCAGCAGCGATCCCGACGCGCGCTCCCGCTGCCAGAGCGCGTAGTCGGCGTACTGCACCTCCGGCGCGGGGATCTCGGCCGCGCCGCCCCTCGCGGCATAGAGCTCCCCCAGCTCGCGGACCACGATGCCGTGCGACCAGCCGTCGCTCGCCACGTGGTGGGTGGAGAGCGCGAACAGCCACTCGTCCTCGCCCACGCGCGCCAGGAGCGCGCGCAGGAGCGGCCCCCGCTCCAGGTCGAAGGGGAGGCACAGGAAGTCGCGCACGCGGGCGAGCGCCTCCGCGCCGCGGCCGGCGGCGGGGAGGGCCCGGAAGTCGGCCTGCGCGAAGGGCGCCGGCGCGGCGTCGAGGACGGTCTGCACGGGGCGGCCGTCCTCCTCCCGGAAGACGGTGCGCAGCGCCTCGTGCCGGCGCGCCACCCCCGCCAGCGCGGCTTCCAGCGCGGCGGCGTCCACGGCGCCGTACAGGCGGTAGACGAAGGGGATGTTGTAGAGGGCGGTCCCCGGCTCCAGGCGGTCCAGGAACCAGAGGCGCTGCTGCGCGAAGGAGAGCGGGACCGGGCCGCCGCGCTCGCGGGGGCGGAGCGGAGGGTCCGCGGCGGCGGACCGGGGCCCGGTGCGGGCGAGGCGCTCCAGGAGGAGCCGCTTCGCGGGCGAGAGCCGCTCCAGGCGGGAGGAAAGGTCGGTCATGGCGCAGCCTGCCCGTGTCGCGAAGGAGGTTTCCCGATGCCGGTGCGGCTCCCCGCGCGGACGGCGGGCCACCCGGGGGCGGCAGCCTGAGCGCCCGGGATGGACGGACCAGAACTCATCGCATGTTTCCGGTCTGCGTACAGTAGATGAACCCCCCTCGGCGCGTCAAGGGGCCGCGGCGCGACAAGGCTGATAGGCATTCATATACCTGAAAGGAGCGCCCGCCCGGACGGAGACGAGGGGAGGCACCGGCGGCGCCGGTGCCTCCCCTCCGGACGCGGACGGCGGCCGGCCGTCAGGTCATCCCCAGCAGCTCGTCCTCGCTGAGCGCCTCGATCTCGGCGAGGAGCACCGACTCGATCAGCTCCGCCATCTGCGACACGGTCGGCGCGGTGAAGAGCGCGTCCGCGGGGAGCTCGATCCCGAAGTGCTCCCGCAGCCGGGCCAGCACGCGGATCCCCAGCAGCGAGTGGCCCCCCAGCTCCAGGAAGTCGTCGTACGCCCCGATCCCCTCGATCCCCAGGAACTCCTCCCACACCTCGGCCACCTTCTGCTCCAGCTCGGTGGCGGGCGCGACGTGCTCCGTGAGGAGGTTGGGGCGCGGCGCCCTGGCCGGGGCGGCGCCGGGCGCCGGCGCCGCGCCCGACTGGACGCGGCGGGGCTCCACCCAGTAGCGCTTCCGCTCGAAGGGGTAGAGGGGGAGCGGGACGCGGAGGCGGCGCCGGCCCGCGTGCAGCGCCGCCCAGTCCACGGGCGCTCCGCCGGTCCACTCGCGGCCCAGCGCGGCGAGCGCGTCCCGGAGCGCCGCGCCGGAGGCACCGGACGGGGGGAGCTCGGCCGGGGGCCGCCCGGAGGCGTCGCCCGCCGCCTGGCCGACGATGGCGGCCTCGCCGCCCTCCTCCAGGGCGCGCGCGGCGTCGCCCGCGTCCCGGCACACCGCGGCGAAGCGGTGCTCCCACTGCCCGCGTCCCACCTGGAGGGTGTACGCCACGTCCGCCAGCGGCAGGCCGGGCTCCGCCTCCAGGTGCGCGCGCAGTCGCTCGCGCGCGGCGCGCAGCGCGGGGGCGCTGCGCGCGCTCAGCACCAGGAGCTGCCACTCCGCGCCGGGGTCCGACGGCGCCACCGCGGGCGGCTCCTCCAGCACCACGTGCGCGTTCGTCCCCCCCAGCCCGAAGGAAGACACCCCCGCCCGCCGCGGACCGGGAACCTTCCAGCCCTCCGCGGAGCCGCTGACGTACAGCGGGGTCCCCTCCAGCTCCAGGCGGGCGTCGCAGCCGGTGAAGTGCACCGTGGGCGGCACCACCCCGTGCTCCAGCGCGAGCGCGGTCTTCACCAGCCCGGCGACCCCCGCGGCGGCGTTGCAGTGGCCGACGTTGCTCTTCACCGAGCCCAGCAGCAGCGTCGCGGGGGCGCGGCCGGCCCCGCCGAACACCTTCCGCAGCGCGGTCAGCTCGATCTGGTCGCCCAGGGGGGTGGCCGAGCCGTGCCCCTCCACGAAGCCCACCGTATCCGGCTCCACCTCGGCGATGGCGAGGGCGTCGGCGATGACCCGCGACTGCCCCTCCACGCTGGGCGCGGTGAAGCCGATCTTCCCGGCGCCGTCGTTGTTGATGGCGGAGCCCTTGATCACCGCGTGGACGTGGTCCCCGTCGGCGAGGGCGTCCTCCAGCCGCTTCAGGAGCACCACGCCCGCGCCCGAGCTGGCGACGGACCCCTTGGCCGAGGCGTCGAAGGAGCGGCAGTGCCCGTCCGGGGAGGAGATCCCCCCCTCCTGGTAGCGGTACCCGAACACCGGGTGCATCACCGAGACGCCCCCGGCCAGCGCCATGTCGCACTCGCCCGCCTGGAGCGACCGGCAGGCGAGGTGCACCGCCACCAGCCCGGTGGAGCACGCCGTCCGCACCGGTACGCTGGGCCCGCGCAGGTCCAGCTTGTAGGAGACGCGGGTGGTGAGGAAGTCGAAGTCGTTGGCGAGCGTGACCTCCATCTGCCCGGCGAGCGCCATCAGCTCGGGGTTGCTCGCCAGGTTGCCGGTCAGGTAGCGGCTCCCGCCCGAGCCGGCGAAGACGGCCACCTGCCCGGGGTAGCGCGCCGGGTCGTAGCCGGCGTGCTCCAGCGCGTGCCAGCAGGTCTCCAGCAGGATGCGCTGCTGGGGGTCGGTGATCTCCGCCTCGCGGTGCGTGAAGCCGAAGAAGGCGGCGTCGAAGAGGTCCGGGTGCGGGATCTCCCCCGCGACCGGGATCCACCCCGGGTCCCGGGCCACCTCGCGCGGGATCCCCATCGCCTCCAGCTCCTCCGGCGAGAAGCGGGACAGCGTCTCCGCCCCGGCCATCAGGTTGCGCCAGAAGGCGTCCAGGTCCTCGGCGCCGGGGAAGCGGCCGGCTATGCCGATGATCGCCACCTCCGCGCCGGTGAGGGTGGACTCGTACTCGGGGTCGAGGGTAACGCTCATCTCATCGTTCCGTGTTGCGGGTGCGTTTGCGAAGTTGCCCAAGCCGTCCCTTCCCCGCCGCGAGCCTGCCGGTGCGCTCGTCCACCCCCTCCGGCCGCTCCGGCTCCCCGCCGCCGGAGAGGTGCCGGGCGAGCGAGGCCACGGTGGAGTGCTGGAAGAGGTCGAGCACCGGCACCTTCCTTCCCAGCGCCGCCTCCAGCTTCGCCGCGGCCTCCACCACCAGGAGCGAGTTCCCCCCCAGGTCGAAGAAGCTGCGGTCCAGGCCGATCCCGCTCCTCCCCAGCACCTCCTCCCACGCCGCCGCGATGGTCCGCTCCAGCTCCGTCCGCGGCGCGGCGTCGGCCTCGCCGGGGGCCTCCGCCTCCGGCGCCGGGAGCGCGCGGCGGTCCAGCTTGCCGCTGGGGGTCAGGGGGAAGCTCTCCATCACGACGAAGGCGGAGGGGACCATGTGCTCGGGGAGCGAGGCGCGGGCGTGCTCCCGGGCCGCGTCCACCGGGAAGCCGGGCTCCGCCCGCAGGTAGGCGACGATGCGGCGGTCTCCCGGCGCGTCCTCGCGCACGGCGGCCACCGCCTCGCGAACCGCGGGGTGCCGGGCCAGCACGGCCTCGACCTCCCCGAGCTCGACGCGGAAGCCACGCACCTTGACCTGGGCGTCGATCCGGCCGAGGAACTCCAGGCTCCCGTCGGCGAGGCGCCGCACCAGGTCGCCGGTGCGGTAGAGCCGCGCGCCCGGCTCGCCCCCGAACGGGTCGGGGACGAACCTCTCCGCCGTCAGCTCCGGCCGCCCCAGGTAGCCGCGCGCCACCTGCGGCCCGCCCGCCCACAGCTCCCCGGGCACGCCGACGGGCACCCGCTCCCCGCGCGGCCCGCAGACGTGCAGCGCGGCTCCGGGGAGCGCCGAGCCGATCATGCTCCGCTCCGGGGGGTCGCCCTCCGCGTCGAAGGCGGTGTTGGCGACGGTGGACTCCGTGGGGCCGTACACCACCCGGACCCGCGCCGCGGGGAACGCCTCGCGCAGCGACCGCAGCAGGTCGGCGGGGACGGCGTCGGCCCCGCACATCACCGTCCGCACGCCGGGGAGCGTCCGCCCCGTCTCCCGCAGCCGCGCCACGACGGCGCGCGCGGTGGCGGGAACCGTGGCGACCACGGTAACGCGCTCCATCTCTCCGATCAACAGCTCCGGGTCCAGCACCCGCTCCCGGGGGACGGGGCGCACCGCGGCCCCCGCCGCGAGCGGCAGCAGCGCCTCCAGCACCCAGACGTCGAAGGAGAACGAGCCCATGCACAGGAACACGTCGCCCGGCCCGATCCCCCACGCCTCGGCCGCCCCCGCCACGAACGCCTCCAGGTTGGCGTGGGTGACGACCACGCCCTTGGGGCGGCCGGTGGAGCCGGAGGTGTAGATCACGTAGGCGGCGAGGTCCGGAGCGCCCCCACGAGCCGTCGTCGGCTTTCGCTCCGTCCCGCAGTGCTCCCCCTCTCCCCCTTGCGGGGAGAGGGGGCCGGGGGGTGAGGGGGTCCCCTCCAGCACCACCACCTCCCCCCCGAACTCCGGGAGCCGGTCCCGGAGCGCCTCCTGCGTCAGCAGCACGCGCGCGCCGCTGTCCTCCAGCATGAAGGCGAGCCGCTCCGCGGGGTAGGACGGGTCGAGCGGGACGTACGCGCCGCCGGCCCTGAACACGCCGATCACGGCGGCCACGAGCGCGGGGCCGCGCTCCGCGGCGACCGCGACGCGCGCCTCCGGCCCGACGCCGAGCGCCGCGAGGCGGCGCGCGATCCGGCCGGCCCACGCGTCCAGCTCCGCGAAGGTGACGGTCCGGTCGCCCCAGTGGACGGCCGGGGCGTCGGGCCGGGTCCGGGCGTGCTCCCCCACCCGCTCGTGCACCGGGCCGCGGGGGACGGGTCCGGGGACGCCGTTCCACTCCGCCAGCCGGCGCCGCTCGGCGTCGTCCAGCAGCGACAGCGCCGAGACGCGGTCCGCCGGGCGCTCCACGATCTCCCGCAGCAGCGTGCCCAGGTGGGCCGCCACCCGCTCGACGGTGCCGGGGTCGAACAGGTCGGTGTTGTACTCGACGGCGCCGACGAGCCCGTCCTCCACGTCCGCCAGGGAGAGGGACAGGTCGAACTTGGTCGTCGGGCTCTCCGCCTCCACCGGCTCCAGGGAGAGGCCGGGGAGGCGGAGCGCGGCGGAGGGGAGGTTCTGGAGGGAGAACACGGCCTGGAAGACCGGGCTGTGGCTGGGGTCGCGCTGCGGCTGCAGCTCGTCCACCAGCTTCTCGAAGGGGAGGTCCTGGTGCGCGTACGCACCCAGCGTCGCCTCGCGCACCCGTGCCAGCAGCTCCCGGAAGGCGGGGTCGCCGCCCAGGTCGGCGCGGAGGGCGAGCGTGTTGACGAACATCCCCACGATCCCCTCCAGCGCCTCGTGGGTGCGCCCGGCGATGGGGGTGCCCACCACCACGTCGTCCTGCCGCGCGTAGCGCCCCAGCAGGAGCTGCCATGCGGCCAGCGCGGCCATGAACGGCGTGGCCCCCTCCGCGCGGGCGAGGGCGCGCAGCCGGTCGGCCGTGTCCGCGGGGACGCGGAACCGGTGCGAGGCGCCGCGCGTGGTCTGCACCCCGCGGCGGGGGCGGTCGGTGGGGAGCTCCAGCAGCGGGGGCGCGCCGGCCAGCCGCCCGCGCCAGTAGGCGACCTGCCTCTCCAGCGCCTCGCCGACGAGCCAGCCGCGCTGCCAGACCGCGAAGTCTGCGTACTGCACCGGGAGCGGGGCCAGCGGCGACGGCTCGCCCTGCACCGCCGAGGCGTACAGGGCCGACAGCTCGCGGAAGAGCACGCCCATGCTCCAGCCGTCGGTGACCGCGTGGTGCTGCGCCAGCACCAGCAGGTGGTCGTCCCCGGCGACGCGGAAGAGCGCGGCGCGGAAGAGCGGTCCCGCCGCCAGGTCGAACGGCGCCCACGCCTCGGCGGCGGCGGCGGCGAGCGCCCGCGCCTCGCGGTCCTCCTCCGGCACCCCGTCCAGCGTCTCCAGGCGGAACGGCGCCCCCCCGGCGGGGAGGACGACCTGGGTGGGCCTCCCCGCGTCCGCGGGGAACACGGTGCGCAGCGACTCGTGCCGCTCCGCCAGCGCGTCCAGCGCGGCGCGCAGCGCGGCCCCGTCCAGCTCCCCGCGCAGGCGCAGAGTGAAGGGCATGTTGTAGGCGCTGCTCCCCGGGTCCATCCGGTCGAT